>DOUV01000437.1:28883-33332 GCA_003520455.1 Chloroflexota bacterium
ACTCCTTGACCGATGTTCTAGGCATGCACGGGATGAGCCGGCAGCGTGGCACCGCGGAGCGAGCGAGCTTGCGCTAACTGCTCAGTGGTGACTCTGGCTCCGCTCAAGTCCGCCTGCCTGAGATCGGCGCCGTGCAGGTTCGCCTCAATCAAGTCGGCCCCACTCAAATCGACCCCGCTCAGGATCGCACCGCTCAGGTTTGCACCACTCAAGACGGCACCGCTCAAATCGGCCCCGGTCAGGTCGGCCCCGGTCAGGTCGGCCCCACTCAAATCTGCTCTTGTGAGGTTTGCCCCGCTCAGGAAGGCCCGCTTCAGGTTGGCCCAGTTCAGGCTGGCCCAACTCAAGTCAGCACCGCTCAAGTCGGCGTCCGCCAGGTTGGCACTGCTCAGGTCGGCACTGCTCAGGTCAGCATCACTCAGATCGGCCTTATTCAGGTCGGTGTCGCTCAAGTCGGCTCCGCTGAGGTTCACGCCGCTGAGGTCTGCTGCCGGCTCTATCGAATGACCACGGAGTTTCATGGCATGATCCTTTCAGGTCGCAGACCAGCAGTCCTCCGCGCGGCCATTTGCTTCAGCAGGCGGCAACCAAAAGCCCCGACGTAGCCGTCGGGGCCTGTGGGCCGGGCGATGATGCAGTACCAGAGCGAGTCCGCCGGATCCCGACGGTCTCACCATTGAGGCCGCCGCAGATGCCCTTGGGAGAGAACTGCGAATCTCATAGTTCTGGAATACACCCGAACACTACGACCAACAGGAATGAGATCTCATCAAAGGAACATGACAAAGGGCATCCTTCCTGCTGGGATTTGGGACGTAGAGATCCTCAAGGGCCGGGCTGAAGGAGACGGGCGTGTCGGCGCCGTCACCAGATGCGGGGGCGAGTCCAGATAGTCGAAGGCCTTAGCTGAGATCGCGTGGGCGGGTTGTACCATTGAGGGCCCATCAACGAGGATGGGACAGGTACTGCTCGGCCCTGGCGATGATGAGTGTCACCGGGAGTGACTGCCTGGCCAATTCCGATCCATCGAAGCGGACAATGACCGCGCGGAACGCGGCAGCTTCCACGAAAGATTGTGACACGTTCACTTGAAATCATTGTGGGATGGTTGCCAGGACTTTGATAGTGTCAGGTGTCACCGTCCGCTCGGTGCGGATGTGAGCAAAGTGGCTGAGGGACCGCGACGTCGGCCGGGTTCGTCTCATGCGGCAGGTGCCCTTTGTCACTTGCTTCTGATGAATACCTGTTGCTGAAAGATACCCTCTCCCCCGATACAATTGAGGTGGAGGCACGGGCAAGCCTTCGCCCCGATGTGCGTTCTGCGCCTTCGGCGGCTTCATGAGTGGGGCCGCGGGGCCGTGCAATGCATCCGACACCGTCAATTGACCGGCGACCACGTCCCAACTCTGCGCCACACTTCGTGCGCAGAACCTTCGTGCGCCGAACACGCGGCACACTTTGTTCTTGTGTTGGTCTGGTCGATATTGCGTGAAGCGCCGGTGGCCGCCGCAGACTGGCGCTTGCCGTGAGGTGGCTCTCTTGAAAGGGGATGAACGAATGCTCTCGTGGGAGGATTTCGCAGTTGTAGAACCAAATCTTGCCAAAATCGGCGAGAATCTCCTCTTCCAGTTTGGGGTCGGGCTGGCGTTCCTGGCCACGATCCGGAAGGACGGTGCGCCTCGGATCCACCCCGTTTGCCCCGTGATGTCGAATGGTCGCCTGTACGTTTTGATCATGCCTACCTCTCCAAAGAAAGACGATCTTCTTCGTGATGGAAGGTTTGCGCTTCAAACCTTCCCTCCCCCACGAGAAGAGAGTGAGGAATTCTACGTGAGTGGCTGCGCGGCGCCTATTGCGGACGACGAGGTGCGGAGAGCGGTCCTGAGCGATGCAAGGCACACGGCGAGGGAAGATGAAGCCTTATTCGAGCTTTGGGTAGATCGCGTGATGCACACGACCTGGGTGAATTGGGGCACTCCGGATTTGCGGCCGGTCCATCGAATCTGGCATGGGCCGAGTTGAGATCGGCATCAGGGAACGGCAAAGCGCGTGTCCAGTTGGAGGAGTGGACCGGGGAAGGTTCCAACGTCGTAATGCGTGATACGCGATATGGGGCGTGATCGTACACGCATCACGCTCCTTCTGAGCAACAGATGCACGGATCGTTCAGGCAGGGCCTGAGGAGCAAGTCTATGGACAACCGAAGGGGCTTCTCGCTTTGGCTTCAATGGGTCAGCGCCAACTCGCTTGCCGAAGCCCTCGGGCTAGGGTCAACACTCGCCGTCGACTTCGCGATTGTGGGGCGCCTCGCCACCCCCGGTGTCCTGGCATCGATTGCGGCGATCGTGTTGGTGACGGCATCTGGGGCCATCGAAGGCGTTATCGTTGGTCTACTGCAGTGGTCTGTCATTCGCCGCCCATTTCCTGTCGTTCCGAGGCGTTCCTGGGTGATCGCCACAGTCGCCGGCGCCGTTGTTGCCTGGTTCTTCGGCTCACTGCCGAGCACGCTGATCGATATGGGCGGCCAGGCCACCGACGCGGCAGTCCAGGAGCCTCCGGCGGCAATGGTGCTCCTGTTGGCCGCCGCGATGGGCGTCTTCCTCGGTCTCGTTCTGGGCTATCCGCAATGGCGCGTGCTCCGGAGCGCGGTTCACGGTGCCTGGCTGTGGCTGCCCGCGAACTGCGCCGCCTGGGCGGTGGGCATGCCGACAATCTTCGCGGCGATCGACCTCGCCCAACGAGGGCCCTCTCTGGCAGGCGCGTTTGCGACCATCGCGGTTGGACTGCTGCTCACGGGAGCACTCGTCGGGGCGGTCCATGGCCTTGCTCTCGTGAGGCTGGCTTCACAGGCGGAGGTGAAACCGCGCCCAGTCTATTGAGCCAGGCACAATGCCGTGTTCTCTCCTATCCGTTTCTCACCCACCTGGCGCTTATTCTTGTCCCTCTGCTCCTGCTCGTTCTTGACAGAGTACTACTTGCGAGGTCGCCATGTCTGACGCCAGAACCGCTCCAGTCCCATCCAGGCGAGACCGTCTGTACGACCCGCACCACATTTCTAGAAAGGAAGCGGGGGCACGAGCAGGCGGAAGAGGGCCACGTCGCTCCATCATCTTCCTTTTCCTCTGGCTGGTAACCACACTCTGGTCTGTCTGGCAGTTGCTGCAGGGGCAGCACGGCTTTGATACGCCGGCTGCACTGCCCGCTCTGCTCGCGTTGCTGGGGTGTACGATGGGCCTCTTGTGGTGGCTGCCTGGACCAGTCGTGGAAGCTGTGCCAGGGAGTCACCGGACGGGGCGGGTACGGTTCCTGGTACTGGCGCTTGCCGTCGTGATCGGACTGGTGCTCCTGCGACTGCTGGTGGGCCGGCCCCTCCTCTTCGCCTTGCCCGGTCTGGCGCTGCTCGTGCTGGCGGCTGCACGCGTCCCGCTTCGGCGGCAGCAGCTGCTGTACGCACTCGGCCTGGCACTCCTGGCGGGTGTGGCCGGACTCGGCGCAGGATGGATCTCTTTCGTTTCGCCCACGGTCTGGGCCTCTCTGCAGGTAACCCTCGTGTTGACGGGCTTGCTCGCCGGATGGGGCGTTTTGGCCCGCACAGGCCTGTTGAGGGCCGGCGTTGGCCGCAGTCGTTTCCTCTCAGAGGGAGCCGCGTCGGCGGCAAGCGGTTTTGCGCTGGGCATCGTCCTGGGGACACCATGGGCGCTCTGCAATGTGCTGCTCGGTGCCGCCAACGAGGAGCAGTGGGTCCAGGCATGGTGGCAACCCCTGATTGCTGTCCAGCCAGGAATTGCAGAGGAAGCGTGGGGCCGAGTGCTCCTCGTGCCGCTTCTCTTTCTCATGCTGCGGCGGACCGCGCGCGTGCGGATCGCGCTCCACGCGGCTGTACTCATCCTGGCCTACTGGTTTGCGTACCTCCACACCTCCGGCAGCTTCGATGCGATCAGCACTCTGCTTATTGGCACCTTGTACGTGCTCCCTATCACTTATCTATGGCTGCGGCAAGGATTGGAAGTGGCCATCGGCTTTCATTTTTGGATAGACCTTGTGAAATTTGCAGCCGCCTACCTCTTGAACACTGGGCTATGGGGCGCCGGCCTGTTGTGAGGAATCGTCTGTTACCGGGACGTCTCGGTGGCCACCGATGTGGTCACCATGCGTGAACAACATCTGGCAGGTGGCCAGGTGTAAGGATTATCGAGATATGCCCGATGCTCGCCCCTCTCTTATTGCCAGACGAGGCGGACGCCCTGCAGCGCTCGCTGTGGACCGGGGTGTGGCAGATCCTTGCGGCGCTCCAGGGGATCTTTTGCTTGGTCGAGCCCAGATGGCCTATCTCTCTTTCTGTAAAAGTGGCGCGTACGCGCCACTTTTACAGAAATATGAAGACACTGTTGGCGAATTGGTGCGAGTGGCGGGTGCCTGTTTGTAGTGCGCGCTTCAGCGCGCTAAAGC
>DOUV01001083.1 GCA_003520455.1 Chloroflexota bacterium
CGCCGCCGCCGCCCTGGTGGTTCAGCCGAGCGAGCCCGGCCTCCCCGGCAGGCTCGCCTTCTCGGCGCTGCCGAGCGAGATCGCCGGAGAGATCGAACTCACCTTTGCCGGTGCGGGCTACGCAGTCTCCAGCAACGCCCGAAACCACCGCATGGACGAGGATGTGCCCCTCATCCTGGCCGAAACCAACGCCGAGCACCTGGCTCTGATTGAGACCCAGCGGCGCAACCGCGGGTGGGACCGCGGCTTGATCGTCACCAACTCCAATTGCACTTCGATGCCTCTCGCGATGGCGCTCAAACCGCTCGACGACGCCTTCGGTGTGGAGAAGGTGTTCGTGGTGAGTCTGCAGGCGCTCTCCGGCGCGGGCTACCCTGGCGTCGCCAGCCTCGACGCCCTCGACAATGTCGTGCCCTACATCGGAGGTGAGGAACCAAAACTCGAGATCGAGCCGCGCAAGATGCTCGGGCGGCTGGATGAGCGCGCGAATACCACCCGGCTGGCCCCGTTTACCATCAGTGCTCAGACCAACCGGGTTGCGATCCGCGATGGCCACCTGCTCTGCGTCTCGGTGGAACTCCAGGAAAAAGCCACGCCGGCTCAGGCGGCGAAGGTCATGCGCGCGTTCCGGGGCCGCCCGCAAGAACTGGAGTTGCCGACCGCGCCGCCCCAGCCGCTCATCGTGCGCGACGAGTCCGACCGCCCCCAGCCCTACCGCGACCGGGACGCTGGCAACGGGATGAGCATCACGGTGGGTCGCGTTCGCGAGTGCCCGCTCTTCACGCTCCGCTTCGTCGCCCTTGGTCACAACACGCTTCGTGGGGCCGCCGGGGCCGCCCTGCTGAACGGCGAACTCCTCAAGGCGGAAGGCTATCTTTGACTGCGTGAAGCGTGAACGTCCTCGAAGTCGTCACGTTTTGCGCACATCGACCATATTTCCTACAAACGAGACAGGCGCTTCAGGATCATCCCATGGAAACCCCGAGAGCCGTTCGCCTCCCCCGTGCTCACGCTGAGGCAATGATTGTCCACGCTCGTGCCGGCAGACCCGAGGAGGTCTGTGGGCTGGTCGCCTGCGATCAGGCCGGCGCGATTGTGGCAACGCTGCCGGTCGTCAATGCTGCCACCAACAAGATCATCACCTACCATATGGAGCCGGGCTCGCAGTACCGGGCGTTCGACCAGATCGACAAGCATGGCTGGGAGCTGTACGGCATCTACCATAGCCACCCCGCCAGCGTCCCCTACCCGTCGCTCACCGATCGGGGTCTGGCCTTCGATCCCTACGACGACATCCCGCTCTACCCCGACGCCGTCTACTTCATCATCGGCCTGGCCGATCCCGCCACCCCCATCATCCGCGCTTATCTCCTCCCCGATCCTGAGACCATCGAGGAACTCCCAGTCGAAATCGTTGGATGATGTGTTGATATTTCTGTAAAAGTGGCGCGTACGCGCCACTTTTACAGAAAGTGAGATACGCCATCCGAAATCGTTGAATAGGGCGACGGCTGCGTCGCGGAAAACCGGGCGTCGTCGAGGCGGCCGGCCAACGTCTGGCGCCGCAACCCTCGGGCAACATGAACCGGGCCGAGGTTCCTCCCTGCCCACCTGCCTCGCCTTCACTATCTCGACCAATAATCGTCGGAAAATCGTCAGAAATGCGTCAGGACAAAAATCGCAAGAGGTGCTTTCCTGTATATCTAGACGCACACGCGTCGAGAAAGGAGCGGCCACCAGTGATTCCTGTCCTGTTTCTCATGGTTGGGCTTTTCCTGGGTGCCATGTTTGGTCTCGCCGTGTTCGGCATGGTCACGACCATCACTCGTTCACCCTTCGATCGCTGGCCGCCCTGAGCGGTCGCGACCCAATTGAGAGGAGGTTCCAATGCCAGCTCCACTCCTGTGGCTAGGTGCTTGCTTCTGGCTCGGGCTGTTCGGAGGTGCGCTCCTCCTCAGTGCCTTCGTCACCGTCTACTATCTGAACAATAAGCATTGGGAGTTGATGACGTGCTACCTCCTGGCGGCTGTAGACGTGATTCTGCTCATCACAGCGATCTACGGAGCAAGCCTGGTCCCCCGCGGGTAAGCAACTCGCGGCCCCATCCAGCAGGTCGCGCTCGCGAGGAACTGCCAGGCTCAAGGCCGTCTTGCCGGGCCAACACGAGCCCTTTGAACCCACGGTGAGCCTGCTCTGTCGCGCTGCGCAGGGCGGGCTCGCGCTTTTCCTCTGGCGATTGGTTTGCCGCTACCCCGCGAGCATGCTACAATCCTGGCACTTGTTCAAAAGTGAACACAAAGCGGAGCGACGCCTTGGCCCTTATCGTCTGCTTGTATGTCGGGGCGGCGCTGTGGTTGGCGCTGTACGGTGTGAACGCGCTGGGGTTGACAGCGCTTTTTTTGCGCCAGCGCGGACACCACAGGCAAGCCCGAAAAACGAGCCCCATCTCCCCGCCTCAATGGCCCCTTGTTACAGTTCAACTTCCGGTTTACAATGAGCAGCAGGTCGTCCGTCGCCTGACGGACGCGGTCGCTCGGCTGGACTATCCCCGCGATCGGCTCCACATCCAGGTGCTTGACGATTCAACCGACGGAACGACCGAACTGGCCGCTGAGCGGGTGGCCTACTGGCAAAGCCGCGGTCGCTGGATCACGTTGCACCACCGCGTCGATCGCGTCGATTACAAAGCTGGGGCGCTTTGCGCTGCCTTGACCGCAACACCCGGCGAGTTTATCGCCATCTTTGACGCCGATTTTGTCCCGCCCCCTGGCTGGCTCAAGCGCGCCCTGCAGCCCTTCCTCGAGCCAGGCGGCAAGCGCATAGGGCTGGTGCAGACCCGCTGGAGCCACCTCAACGCCGAGTACTCTTTGCTGACCCGTGCTCAGGCCCTGGCCCTGGATGGCCATTTCGGGATCGAGCAGCCTGCGCGCCATTGGGCAGGGCTCCTCTTTAATTTCAACGGGACCGCGGGAATCTGGCGCCGCGGATGCATCGAATCCACCGGAGGCTGGCGTGGCGTCACCCTCTCCGAGGATCTCGATTTATCCTACCGGGCGCAGCTCCAGGGCTGGACGTTCCGCTACTTGCCCGATGTCACAGCCCCGGCTGAAATTCCGCCCCTGATGCCAGCGTTCAAGCGCCAGCAGTTTCGTTGGGCCAAAGGGTCGATCCAATGTGCCCGACTCCTCGGACCTGCACTGCTGCGAGCCCCGATCAGTCGGTGGCGGAAGCTCCAGGGCGTCGCCCATCTGACGAGCTACCTGGTTCACCCGCTCATGGTCCTACTCTTGCTGGTTACGCTGCCGATGTCTCTGGGGGATGGGCGCATCTTTCACCATCTGCCGCTCGCCTGGCTCGGGATTGCGGGCCTGGGTGCACCACTGCTCTACGCCGCGGCCCAGTGGTCACTCTATCCTGGCACACCATGGTGGCGGCGGCTCGCCTGGTTACCGCTTCTTGCTATACTAGGCACCGGCATCGCCGCCAGTAATACCCGCGCGGTCATCGAGGGCCTCTCCGGCCTGCGAAGTCCCTTTCAGCGCACACCCAAAACCGGCCTCGAGCGGCGCGGCGGCCACTGGGAAGGTGGTGCAGCCGAACGAATCGACATCGACGTGACGACCTGGGTTGAACTGGCCCTCAGCGTGTATGCCCTCGTGGCCGGAACTCTGGCGCTCGTACACGGCAATTGGATTGGTGTCTTCTTCCTGGCAATCTACGGCCTGGGCTTTGCCTGGGTAGGTGGCGCCACGCTGTGGGAGGCTCACGCGTGGCGTCCACGCCAGCAGAGCCACAGGCCGCTCCAACAGGTAGAACGATTGTGATCAACCTGGCGCATGGGGAGGTGATGCTTATTTACCAAGACGTCTGTGGCTGACTGTACTCTAGACGTATCACATTGAACCCAAGTCTCATATTACAGAGGAGGAGAAATCTGCGATGAGACGCACCGCGTTCCCCCTGGTTGCACTATTCTTGCTGGCCCTATTGCTGGCAGCGTGCGGAGGCGCTGCTCCGACGCCGGCACCAACCG
>DOUV01000222.1 GCA_003520455.1 Chloroflexota bacterium
GCGCAAGTCGGCTGAAGCCGACTCCAGATGCCGCCGGGCGATTGAAATCGCGGCTGGGGGCCGCCGGCCGGGCGTACCCGGAGGGGCACGCTGTTTGTCAGATTAGATGGGAAAAGCGCCATGGCGTATTTGGGCTTTTGGCCCTGGAGTTGTTTCCGAGGGCAAGTCACCCACCCAGAGTCGCGCGATTATTTCCTCATGTCCTCTCAGTGACCTCTCGTTGCGAACAGGCGAGCAGGCGTACGAATGCCTTGTGGCGACAAGAGGATTGGCCCTTTGCTGAATCAGATGGCTATGGATCGCCTGGTGCCCATCTCCTTGTGGGCGGGAATCACCCCACGGATTCAGACGGAATCGAGGCCTCGGCGGTCCTCTGCATCGCCGCCCTCCCACTCTCGCACCACCACCAAGTGGCGAAGCGACGCATGAATGCGATGATTGGGCGCACTGCAGACTCCGGGACAGCCGGCGACTCGACCGCGGGGCGACGCCGGCGTACATGGTGCGCCACCAGGCACTCGCTGGCGCCGCCAGACATGATTCGGACGCCGCTCTCAGCTTTCCCGCGCCGAGCGGCGTTCGTGCGTTTTATGATACGTGCTGCCTGCGACGAAAACAGGGGGCCTCCGATCGTGGAGGCCCCTTCTTTTGCCGGCGAACGTGGGTGCAGGTGGTTCAGGACCCAGGGGCTGGGATACCATGCCCGAGGGCCTGCCGGGGACAACGAGGATCAGCACCATGAGGGGCCTGGAATAGCGTTGGCAGGCACGATCGTGGCCTCCAAGCAAAAGTGAAGGCAGACCCCCCGCGGCATTATGGCCCTACCAGGCAAGATCTATAGTCGATTGGCTGGCACAGGTACCCCGGAAAGGAGGTAAGCAAGAATGGTTGGCAAAGCCTTGCGAGCGTGCATAGCCTGGCTGGAAACACCAGTGCTTCCCCTTTATCGTCACGCTTTTCGAGGACAGACAGGAGGGTGGCGCACCCTCCCGGAGGACGAGAAACAGAGAGTGGGGCAAACGCTGCTTGTGAGCTTTGGCATCCGTATGGCAATCACCATAAGAACTGCTGGAGCCAGGGCCAGAAGAAGTTCAAAGCTTTGACGAAACGCGATCTGTCGGCAGAAATAGCCATAGATTTGTTACCAAGTGGTGAATTGTTCGTCGATGTAAGTTGCAAAACATTAAGCGTCAGCGGTGACAAGGCGTACGTAGTGAAAAAGTTCACAAAATTGCGTGCGGATTTTATAACCTGAAAACCCCCTTGACAAATCATTCGTACTTTGTTATTGTAGCCAAACATACTCAACCAACCAGTTGATGGAGAGGGGTAGATGTCCGAACCAGCTGACCGCAAAACGAACCGCCAAGAGGAGATCATCGAGGCGGCGGTCAAACTCTTCTCGGATAACGGCTTTCATAATACTGCCGTTCAGACGCTGGCAGACGCCGTTGGTCTCAATAAGGCTACCCTTTACTACCACATCCACAGTAAGGAAGAGCTCCTCTACCGGATCCACCGGGCGATCATCGACGACTTTCTGGCCGATCTGGACGCAATCTGTGCTCAGCCCAATCTGACGCCTACTGATCGCTTACACCGTGCTATCCAAGCCCATATCCGCCACGTGGCGGAACGCCAAGCAGAAGTCAAAATCTTCTTTCGCGAGCGAGATAGCATCGGGGAAGAAATGCGCGTCCGGATTGCCGAGCGTCGACGCCGGTACCAGGACCTGCTTGTGGGCATCATTGAGGAGGGTATGGCGGCCGGTGAGTTCAGAGACGTAGATGCCAAAGTGGTGGCGAGCTTCATTGTCGGGATGTCTAATTGGCTCTATCAATGGTATGAGCCGGGTGGCCGGCTTACGGCCGATGAAATCGCCAAGGCTGCCAGCAAGTTTGCATTGGCTGGCTTACGCGCCACTGATGGTTAAGGTGATCCTCTTCTCTTTCCCCACCCTATAAGGGCAAAAGGAGGTCGCGATGGACTACCGGACCGCGCGTTTCTACTTCGTTGTGGCGATCCTGCTCATCTCGTTCGTAATCATGGCTGTTGGCTGTGGCCCCCAGCCACAACCTCAATCAAGCGGATCGGCTGAATCAAGCGCCTTGAGCGGGCAAGCATTGATCGATGCTGCAAAAAAAGAGGGCCAGCTCAACTGGTATACCATGATCCAGCGCGACACCGCCGAGGAAATGGCCAGGCGTTTCAAGGAGACCTATGGGATCGACGTCGAAATCGTCCGCGAGACCTCGGCGAAGGTCCTGCAGAAGTTCGAGCTGGAAGCCAAATCGGGCCAGGTCAATGCCGACGTGATGATGGCATCCGATCTCGATGCTGTCATTGGTTTCCAGGAGGCGGGCTACCTCGCCCCCTCCCAGAGCCCTAATGGCATGCGACAGGCTACGCCCCAATTTCGAGACGAGGACGGCCACTGGTACACCTTCTACAATCTAGTCTACCTGATGGCCTACAATAGCAAGCTCGTGCCCGACGCAGAAGCACCCAAGAGCTGGAAGGACCTGGCTGACCCTCAATACAAAGACAAATTAGTCATTGCTGGCCTCTTCCCTTCAGGAGCACCCTTTGTCGTCTTAGTCGAATGGTACAAGCTGTTCGGCGAGGAGTGGTTGAGTGCGGTAGCCGCGAACAACCCGATGCTGGTCGAAGGGCATGCCCAGATGAATACGGTCGTCTCTGCCGGCGAGCGCGGGATTATGGCGGAGAACGCCATCCATCTGATTCGCCAAGCTGAGGAAGCAGGGGTCAAACCGGTGTGGCCGACTGAAGGCCCCATGCTTTTCCCAGTCGCAGTGACAAAAGCGAAGGGGGCGCCTCATTCAGCTGCCGCCGACCTCTTCATTGATTGGGTTCTATCACCTGAGATCCAAGCCTGGTTTACGGAAAACTATCCATCTGCATCGGCCTTCCCCGACATACCACTCCTCTATGACATCCCCCCCATCGACAAGGCGATTGTGCCAGACCTGGGCTATGTGAATTCGAACCGCGACAAGGTGTGGGATATCTGGAAGACGAAGATGAATCTCAAGTAATCTCCCATCGGATACGGTAGGATTCGATGAGTAGGAGAGGTTTGTCAGAAAGACGACAGTGCCAGACGGTAGCTAAACGGACTCGGCCTCTTTCAGATGAGCAGTAAGCGAGAGGGATGGAGACGAAGTTATCAGTGGCCGACGAGGTACGCTTAACACAACGATGGTTTCACCGACTCAGGATGCGTTTCATTGCTCCACGGGCGGAGACCCTTGTGTACGGCTTTGTCGTCGTGCTGTTGGCATTCCTCGCCCTCTACCCTCTCGCGTTCATCATCAACGAAGTGTTGATTGGTCCCCATAGTGTGGGAACGGTCATCCGCACACTTGTCTCTTCGCCGGCTTTTCGTGAGGCCTTGGTAAACTCACTCACTGTTGCCACGGTGGTCACCATTGTTTGCGTCCTGGTCGGGGTGCCGGCTGCCTGGTTTGTCACCGTAACGGATATGCCGGGACGGGGACTCTTTCGGTCTCTCTTTCTATTGTGTTATATGACGCCTAGTTTCATCTTCGCGACTGCCTACGTGATTCTCCTCGGCCGTGCAGGCGTTCTCAATAAGTTCCTGGTCAATACCTTTGCTCTGAGCGAACCACCTTTCACCATCTTCAGTATGGGAGGGCTGATTTTGGTCGTTTCGCTCTTCTGCTTTCCCTTTGTCTTCCTTTCGACCTCAGCAGCACTAGAAGGTCTCGATCCAACGTTTGCCGAGGCGGCTCGGATCTCGGGTGGCTCGCCACTCACTACGATCAGGCATGTTACACTTCCGCTTGTCACTCCAGCAATTAAAGCCGGAGCGATCCTATCATTTGTCCAGAGCATCACCCTCTTCGGGGCACCGATTTACCTTGGCGTTCCCGCTCGCATTCCAATTCTCACGACGGAAATCTATAAGTACATGGCGACCTACCCATCGCGATTTGATCTAGCGGCGGCCATCTCCGTCGTCTTGATGGGACTAAGCCTCATCCCTCTCGTCCTCCAAAATTTGACGCGTGGTGAGGCGCGCCGGTTTGTGACCATCGCCGGTCGCAGTGCGGGGACACGCTTGCTGCCCCTTGGGAAAGCGCGGCCCCTCGCACTCGCGTTCTGTCTCAGCTTGGCGGCGATTAGCGTCTTCCTCCCGTATGGCATCATCTTGCTCACAGCCTTGCGCAAGCACTGGACAGACCCTATCTCTCTGGAGAACCTCACTCTGGAGCACTTCGCGTGGGTGCTGTCAGACCGCCTGACAGTACGCGGCATCGGCAATAGCTTCCTGCTCGGCGGGGTTTCGGCTGCCATAATCGTCCTGCTGAGTTTGTTTGCCGCTTACGCCGTTTTGCGCGCCCGTGGCGTTATACGATTGGCTACCGATTTCCTCTCACTCATACCGCTAGCGATTCCTGGCACTACCCTCGCCGTCGGCCTGGTTCTCGCCTACATCCGGCCACCGCTGCGACTCTACGGAACAGTCTGGCTGTTCCTGATTGCGTATGTGACTCATTTCATGCCATTAGCTGTGCGTGTATTGGAAGGCAGCTTGGTGCAACTCGACCCTGTGCTGGAGGAAGCGGCGCGGATGGCGGGGGCCAGTTGGGTGCGGGGTTTCAGGAGTATCGTCGCTCCCTTGCTGAAGCCAGCTATGGCGGCAGCCTTTATCCTCGTATTTATCCCAGCGATGAAGGAGTTCACCATTGGCATCCTAATCTACCGGATGCCGTGGGTCACGATGTCCATCGCCCTCTACGAGATCTACACCGCCGGTCAGTACGAACGTGTTACGGCCCTCGCCACGGTGTTCATGATCCTCGTTCTGGCTGTGTTCGCCCTGGCGCAGCGCTTTCTGCGTCGGCCGCTCGTCGCCTAGAGTTGACAAAGGGTCAAGGGACTTATGAAGGCTGTTGAAGTTGTTAGCTTGATGAAACGATTCGGCGGCTTCCTCGCCGTCGATGACGTGAGCTTTAGCGTCGCCGATGGAGAGTTACTCACGCTGCTCGGCCCCAGCGGCTGTGGCAAGTCCACCACCCTCCGCTGTATCGCCGGTCTGGAACGGCCAGAAGGCGGGAAGATTCTGATCGGCGGCAAGCTTATGAGTTTGGCAGAAGAACGTGTATACATCCCTCCGGAGCATAGGCGATTGGGGATGGTCTTTCAGTCGTATGCCGTGTGGCCGCATATGACCTGCTTCGAAAACGTCGCTTTTCCGCTCCGACTTCGGAAGCTCAACCGGAGCGAAATCCAGCGCCGGGTGCACCACGTTCTGGAGATGGTCCAACTTACAGGCCTCGAGGACCGCTACCCGTCGCAGCTCAGTGGTGGTCAACAGCAGCGCGTTGCCTTCGCCCGCAGCCTGGTGTACGACCCTCAGGTGCTGCTTCTTGATGAACCCCTGAGCAACCTGGACGCCAAGCTGCGCGACCAGATGCGAGCCGAGATCAGTTCTCTCCAGAAGCGACTCAATATCACCTTTATTTACGTGACCCACGACCAGACAGAGGCCCTGGCCCTCTCGAACCGTATTGCCGTCATGAATGCTGGCCGCATCATCCAGATTGGCACACCGCACGAGATCTACCTCCATCCGATGAGCCGCTTCGTGGCCGACTTTGTCGGCGCCACGAATCTTATCCCGGGTGAGGTGGTGAGCGCGAAGCCAGGGCAAGTCGTTGTGCGGACCCCATCCGGTTTGGTCGTCACAGTGCAGGAAGCCAACCGCTCTTCAGGCCAGGTTCTGGTTGCCGTTCGCCCCGAGCGCCTACGCCTCTCCCGCGAGCCGGACACGAGTGGTCCGAACATTTGGGCGGCAACGATCAAGGAGCGCACCTTCCTGGGGAATACCAACGACTATGCTGTGGTCATAG
Organism: Chloroflexota bacterium; assembly: GCA_003520455.1. The sequence goes on from DOUV01000222.1 coordinate 5,898, forward strand.
AGGGGCTAACCCTGCGGATCTTAACTCCAGAGTGGTTTGATGTGAAAGAGCGTGTCTTTGCCTCAGCTCTCCCCTCTGACTGCCTGATTGTCAACGACTCGATATGAGGTCGAAGTTCTCTTAATTCTCTTCAAGCGTCACAGGCCACGAATCAAGGAGGTTCGAAGTGACAAAAAACGAGAGGTTGCGCCAGCTCCTCAGCGCCCCCGAGGCGCTTCAGGCCGTGGGCTGCATTGATCCGTTCACAGCCCGGATAATCCAGGACGTCGGATTCGATTGTGCCTATCTCGGCGGCTATGCCACGGGCACTCACTATGCCGTGAGCGAGCCGCTGGTGACGCTCACCGAACAGGTCAGCCACGCCGCAAACATCGCGCGCGTGATCGATGTGCCGCTCATTGTCGATGCCGGCGCTGGCTTTGGGGATGCGGTCCACACGGCGCGCACGATTCGAGAGTTCGAACGTGCGGGTGTCTCTGGAGTACACATCGAGGACCAGATCTATCCGAAAAAGATGCACTACCACACGCTGCCCGCTCCCACGGAGCATGTGATCTCGGTCGAAGAAATGTCCTTCAAGATCAAGGCGGCTGTGAACGCGCGAAGCGACAAGAACTTCGTGGTGATTGCTCGCACTGATGCGATCGGTGCTTCCAACGGTGGCGTTCAGGAAGCGATCCGGCGCGGCAACCTCTATGCCGAAGCAGGCGCCGACATTGTTCTCATGTTCCCAATCAACGAGGAGCAGACCCGGCTGCTGCCCCGTGAGGTCCATGCGCCGCTCGCCTACATCTACAGTGAAGGTACACACCGGCCCCGGTTCAGCCGGCAAGAGCTGACCGACATGGGCTGGAAGCTCATCATCTATGCCTCCACCATCGTCATGACGATTGGCCGTGCGGTCTGGGATATCTTTACCGAACTGAAGACCACAGGGCGCACCTCCTTCGACCATGACGAGATGTCGAAAATGCGCGAGCGAGTCCAGGCGGTGATCGGTATCCCCGAGCTGATCGCGCTTGAGAAGGAGACGCGCCCTGAGTATCGCGACGCTCCCTATCTCGCGCCCGACAAAAAGTAAGCTTCCCTTCTGCCTGGGGCTGGTCTGCATCCGGCCCCTCTATGGCACCTCGTGGAGTCGGTCGTATGTCTGAAACTGTAATCGTCGCGGCTGCCCGGACGCCGTTTGGTCGTTTTGGTGGCACCCTGAAAGACGTACATAGCACTGACTTGGGTGCTCATGTCATTCAGGAGGTATTGCGCCGGGCCGCCTTTCCCGCGTCGCGGACCGATTTTGTCTGCATGGGCCATGTCCAACCCAGCGCCGGGCAGACGCCAACGCGTCAGGCCGTGCTCAAGTCGGGGCTGCCCCAGGAAACGCTCTCTTTGACCCTTGACCGTGCGTGTTGCTCTGGTCTTACGGCTGTCGGGCTGGCCTTCACCCAAATCCGTGCTGGGGAGTCCCATGCCGCCGTCGCCGGAGGCATGGAGAACATGAGCCGAACGCCACTCCTCGTTCACAACGCCCGCTGGGGCACCCGCCTGGGTGTCCTTGAGACTGAAGATCCCAATGTGATGGTCAATCCTTTCCTCAAGACCCCGCGCGTCATCTACGTGGCAAAGGCCGCACTCGAACACGGCGAGGGGCGCGAGGCGCAGGATCGTTGGGCACTCCTCAGCCAGCAACGCTACGCAGCTGCGGAACAGGCCGGAAAGTTTGTGGATGAAGTTGTCCCCATAGTCGTGCCCCAAAAGAAGGGGCCACCCATCCGTTTCAACAGAGATGAGCCACCGCGGCCGGACACGACTTACGACAAGCTGGCTGCCCTTCCCACGGTCTACGGGAGTGAGACTGTCACGGCAGGTAACGCCCCAGGTCTCAATGATGGTGCCGCCGCCTTGCTCCTGCTCTCAAGTGAAGAGGCGCGCCGTACTGAGAAGAGCGCTCTCGCCTCAATTGTTTCCTATGCTGCGGTCTCCGGCGATCCAGTCTATTCAGTGCGACTGCCGGCTGCTGCGATCCAGAAGGCGCTTGATAAAGCGAAGCTCCCGCTGGATGAGATGCACCTCATCGAGATTAACGAGGCCTACGCCGCGATGCCTCTGGTCAGCACGCGCCTGCTTGCTGACGGTGATGAGCGGCGGCTCGCCGCACTCCGTGACCGGACTAATGTCAATGGCGGCGCAGTTGCCATTGGTCACGCTATCGGTGCAAGCGGGGCGCGCATCCTCATGACTCTTCTCTATGAACTCCAGCGGCGGGGTGGCGGCTATGGTGTCGCGGCTATCTGTGGAGGCATCGGGCAGGCCGATGCGATGGTAATCAAGGTAGACTGAAACCATTAGATAGAAGGAGGACGGCAGGCGATGCAGACGCGTGAGCAAGTTGAGTGGTCCACCTCCGTGCAGTCCGAAGATGATCCCATCGCTCAGATTGGAGAGGTCAAGGCTCACTGGGAGCAAGAGCATCCGTCGCTGCGGGGACGGCGCCCGGAGTTCTTTACAAGTAGTGGGCTTTCCATCAACCGCGTGTATACGCCGCTTGATGTGGCTCAGACCGACTACTTGCGCGATATCGGGTTGCCAGGCTCCTACCCGTTTACCCGCGGAATTACCGCGGACGGATACCGCGAAAAACTCTGGCATATCGCTCAATACTCGGGCTTCGGGTCGGCTCGGGATGCCAACGAGCGCTACAAGCTGCTGCTCGACGCAGGCCAGACGATGCTCATTGTCGCTATGGATCTTCCGACACAGATAGGTTACGACCCGGACGACCCACGGGCACTTGGCGAGGTGGGTCGGGTGGGCGTTTCGCTCGCCTCTCTGGCAGACTTCGAGGCCCTGTTCGACGGGATTCCCCTGAGTCGCGCCCGAATGTGTACTGTCGCGAACGGTATTGGCCCGATTGCCCTCGCATGGTTTCTCGCCCTCTGCGAGAAGCAAGGCCTTTCTCCTGACCGGGTGATCGTCAACATCCAGAACGACCCACTCAAGGAGTTTACCGGTCGTGGTACCTGGATCTACCCGGTTGAGCATCACATCCGGCTAGCGACGGATGTCCTCGCCTATGCGGCTCGGCATCTGCCCACCTGGGAGCCGCTGAACGTCTGCGGCACCCACTTGCGCTGGGCCGGCGCCAATGCAGTGCAAGAACTTGGCTTCGCGATTTCCAACGCAATCTGCTACATCGAAAGCACCCTACAGAAGGGGCTGAAGATTGATGACTTCGCGCACAAAATCGAGCTACATCTGAATGCCGGCCAAGACCTGTTCGAGGAGGTGGCCAAGTTTCGAGCCGCTCGCCGTATCTGGGCTCGACTGATGAAGGAGCGCTACGCAGCCAGGGAGCCGCGCTCGATGGCAGCCCGTATCAGTGTCTATACGGCCGGGTATGCGTTGACAGCCCAGCAACCACTCAACAATGTGGTGCGAATCGCGATGCAAACCCTGTCTGCCGTTCTTGGCGGCGTCCAGTACATCAACACGTCATCTTATGACGAGGCCTTGGCGATACCGACCGAAGAGGCCGCTGTCCTCTCAACGCGCACGCAGCAGATTATCGCGTATGAGTGCGGGGTAACCGAAACGGTCGACCCCCTGGGCGGATCGTACTACGTTGAAAGTCTGTCGAACACGATCGAAGAGGGCGCCTGGAGTTACATCCGCCAGGTCGAGGCTATGGGCGGTGCCACCGCCGCCGTCGGAAATGGCTATTACGACCGGGAAATGGGGGACGGTGCCTACCAACGCCTACGCCAGGCTGAATCGGGGGAGGCCGTCGTTGTCGGCCTCAACAAGTTCGCGGTGGACGAGGAGATCCCAGTTCGAATCTTCCGACCGAAACAGGAGGTGCATGCCGAGCAGGTTCACCGCATCCAGCGCCTGCGGGCGGAACGCGATAACGCCCGGGTAGAGGCGGCGCTTTCAGCCGTCGAGGACGCAGCGCGCGGCGATCACAACGTCGTGCCCTCAGTGCTGGCTGCCGTCAAGGCCTATGCCACGATCGGAGAGATTTGCAACGTCTTCCGCAACGTGTATGGCGAGCATCAAGAGCAGCTCGTACGTTTCTAGACCAATCGTAGCTGCAATGAGGATTCAGATACGATCATGAATACGAACGTTCTGGTCGACAGGGCCGCCCACCAGTTCCCGTCGAATGTTGCTGTTAAGTGTCATGGCACGTCCTACACTTATGCGGAGGTCAACGAACGGGCCAACCGGCTTGCGAATGGCTTGCTGGCGCTCGGTTTACAGAAGGGCGACCGAGTCGGCTTGCTCGTTCGGAATTGCGCCGAATATCTGGAGATAGAGTTTGGTCTGGCGAAGGCTGGGCTTGTTGCGGCCCCAATGAATGTACGGCTGGCGCTCCACGACTTTGGCTATATCAGCAATGATGCGGGGATCAGCGCCCTAATATTCGACGCTACGTTCGCTGCCACCGTGCGGCAACTCGCGTTGAAACTCGACCGCCCGTGCCATTTGATTTGCCTCGGAGAAGATCACGGCAGATTCCTCGAATACGAGAGGTTTCTTTCGACTTGTTCCGGCTCTCATCCTGAGATTCAGGTAGATGAGGACGATCTGCACACCCTCATGTACACGTCGGGCACGACCGGCCGGCCGAAAGGAGTCATGCAGACCCACCGAAATCGGACAACTGTCACCTTTAACCTTCTGATGGAGATGGGGCCTCACTCACAGGCCGATTGTATTCTGCACGTTGCACCGCTTACGCACGGGACCGGTATGTTTCTCCTCCCGTACTTCACTCGAGGCGCTTGCAGCATTGTCCTACAGGAGTTCACTCCACAGCTCGTATGTGAGACGGTTGAGCGGGAGCGTGTGACTGTTTTCAAGCTGGTCCCCACCATCTTGCTCCGTCTTCTAGCCTTTCCGGAGTTGCAGCACTATGATCTCAGTAGCCTGCACACCATTATTTACGGTGCGTCCCCAATGCCACCGGAGAAGCTTAAGCAGGCAGTTCGCATCTTTGGGAATGTCTTCATGCAACTGTACGGTCAGGCCGAAGCCGCAATGAGCATTACGGTGCTGCGTAAGGAGGATCACGTGATCGACGGACAACCCGAGGCTGTGAGACGCTTAGCCTCGGCGGGCTGTGTCTGGCCGACAGTCGAACTTCGCGTGCGTGACAAGGATGGGGCCGACCTTGGCCCGGGGGAGGTCGGCGAGGTTGCTGTGCGGGGCGACCATGTCATGAGGGGATACTGGAAGCTACCTGAGGAAACAGCTGAAGTCTTGCGTGATGGTTGGCTATACACACGCGATATGGGCTGGCTCGATGGATACGGCTATCTTTACCTGGTTGATCGAAAAAGCGACATGATTATCAGTGGCGGCTTCAATATCTACCCGCGGGAAATCGAGGACGTGTTGCACCAACATCCTGCCGTGCAGGATGTAGCAGTCGTGGGTGTGCCTGATGAAGAGTGGGGCGAAGCCGTGAAGGCGCTTGTGGTAGTACACCGCGGTATGCGGGTTTCCGCCGGGGAACTGGCGGCGTTTTGCAAGGAGCATCTACCCAGTTTTAAGAAACCCAAAACCATCGAGTTCATTGATGCAGTACCAAGAAACGCGTATGGCAAGCCACTCCGTCGCGTGCTCCGTGAGCGCTACTGGCAGGGGTTTGACCGGCGCGTTCATTAAAAAGGCGAGAGATCCCATGGATCAGAGACCCGTGCGAGTGCTTGTGGCGAAGCCAGGCTTGGATGGGCACAGTGTTGGGGCGAAAGTCATCGCCCGGGCTCTGCGCGATGCCGGGATGGAGGTGATTTACACAGGACTGCGCCAAACTCCGGAGATGATTGTCGACACGGCCATTGAGGAGGATGTCGATGTGATTGGGCTTAGCATCCTATCCGGGGCACACCTTGAACTCTCCGCCCGGCTTCTTGAGCTTCTGAAAGCGCACGATGCCGATGATATTTCGGTTGTGCTTGGCGGTATCATTCCTCAAGAAGACATCCCGGCACTGCACCAACTTGGAGTGGTGGGGGCCTTCGGGCCAGGAACTCCCCTCAGTGCGGCTGTCGACTTCATCTACCAGACCGGATTGCATCATGCTGCGCTTGACGGGCGCTGAGAGGGAAGAGAATGGATTTCGAATTATCCGAAGAGCACCGTCTGGTTCGAGATACCGTTCGCAAACTGGCTCGGGAGAAAGTTGCACCTAGGGCCGCGGAGATCGACTGGTCAGGAACCTATCCTGAGGATATCTTCCAACTTTTCAAGGAGCAAGGGCTGCTGGGACTGGTGTTTCCCGAGGAGTATGGTGGTAGTGGACTCGGAACTTTGGCGCTTTGTGTGGCTGTCGAGGAGGTAGCCAAGGTTTGCTCCAACTCGGCACTCATCTTGTTGTTGACCCGTTTACCGACCATGCCGATCCAGTTAGCCGGTTCGCGGTCGCAGAAGTCCTACTGGCTGAGAGGTGTCGCCGAGGGGCGCTTTCGAGGAGCTTTTGCACTGACAGAGCCGGAGGCGGGCTCTGATGTCGCCGCCATTCGTACGACGGCGGTACGAGATGGCAAGGCATACGTTCTCAACGGTACGAAGCGATTCATTACCGGCGCCACCGTCGCGGACTTTATCATCGTCTTTGCCAAGACGGCTCCTGACGCCGGCTCCGCTGGCATCAGTTGCTTCCTGGTCGAGAAAGGAACTGCAGGACTTGCAATCGGAAAAGCCGATCAAAAAATGGGAATGCGAGGCATACCGACCACCGAGGTCATCCTTGAGAACTGCTGCATACCATATGAGAATCGAGTTGGCCGGGAGCATGACGGCTTCAAAATTGCCATGCAGTCTTTGGCAACGGTGCGTCCAATCGTAGGGGCGCGCGGTCTCGGACTGGCCGAAGGGGCACTAGACTATGCGATCGCCTACGCGAAGATGCGACATACGTTCGGGAAACCAATCGCCGAGCATCAAGGCCTGCAATTCATGATGGCTGACCTCGTGACGCGGATCGAAGCAGCCCGGTGGCTCGTCTATCACGCCGCCTGGTTGGTCGATCGCCGAGGCTACGACCGCGACCACACCCCCTATCTCTCAATCGCGAAGGCCTTCGCCACTGATATGGCCGTGGCGGCCTCATCGGATTGTCTCCAGATTCTAGGAGGCACAGGCTACATGGATGGAGTTCTTACCGAGCGCTTTTACCGTGACGCGAAGCAGTTACAACTGGTCGAGGGGACGAACCAGATCCATCGCTTGATCATTGCCCGCGGCTTGCTGGAAGGCATCTTTCAGTATGGGTGAGCACCCGAGGAACCTGCACCAAACTTTCTTTCGCAGCCTGGTTGGTGGAGTCGGGGTTCCGGGCCGGGCTCAACCACAGCCTTTCATCGTACCATCGCGAAATGGTCTCTATAGAAAATGGCGACCGGATCAAGCGCCTAGCAAACAGAACTGCTGAGATCACTTCTCAGCAACAGTCTCCGCTGACCAACCACCAGTGTTCTCCCGCGCGCGTTTGCAACTCTTTTCCTCTTTGCGCCACCACGATTATGGCTATCTCTGGATCGGCGTCCTACTGATGAGCGCTGGCCAGTGGATCCAACAGATCACCCTCGGCTGGCTCCTTTATGATCTGACCAACTCCCCACTGCTGCTGGGAGCGCTCAATGGACTCCGTTCACTCCCCTTCCTGGTATTTGGTCCCCTTGCCGGCGTGGCTGCCGACCGCATGGATCGTCGCCAGTTAATGCTCATTACGCAGGCTGTGCTCATGTGCACCGCTTTGGGCATCTGGCCATCGGTAGCGCTGAGGATCGTTCAGACCTCGCATCTATTTCTGTTTACTCTGAATGGGTGTGGCCCGCGTGTTCGGAGCGTGGAAGGGAGGTTTCGGGCCGATGGGGTGGGGAGGTGGAAG
>DOUV01000662.1 GCA_003520455.1 Chloroflexota bacterium
TGGTTCTCATTGCCCAGGATCAACTGCGCGGAGGCGACATCGAACGTGGCTGGCGCACGCTCGACGACGCGCGCTTCATCGCACCTGATCCGGCGGCCTATAGCGCCGGAACCCGCGGCCTGATGGCCCGCGAGGCCCAACACCTCAACGCGCTCCTTGGCCACTTCGGCGATGAATACCTCCTGCTCGCCGCCGAGCGCCCCGCTGGGGCGGCACCCATCGACCGCCCAGCGGTTGCCGGTTCGGCCCGTTTGGAAACGTTGCCTCAGATCACCCTCACCGCCGAGCAGAGCTTTCTGGGCGAAGACCTGTTTGCGCTCGGAGCCTACCTGGCGTGCTGGCCCAGCCACGTGGCCGCCCTGGTGGTGCAGGACAGCGCGCGTCTCCTGATCGTGATCGTCATCCTGGGCGGGGCGCTCCTGCGCACGCTGGGAGGCTGAGTCATGCACCGTCAGTGGAGTCGCGGCCTCGCTCTCGTGATCGCTCTCGGGGCTGGCATCATCACGCTGGGAAGTTTCTTCGTCCATCAGCCGATCCTGGACCAGGTGAGCACCTGGCTGGTGGAAAGTGGACTCATCGTCGCGGCATTCGCGCTCTTGCTGGGCTTGCTCAACGTTCTCCTGGTTCACGTGCGCAAGATTCGGGAACGCGCCCCAGGGTGGGCCTACAGTCTGTTCCTGGTCTCGGTTGTCCTGGTCCTGCTCATTCTTGGTCGGCCGGGCACGGCAGGACCCAACGCTCCCGCTGTGGCCTTCACCTTCGAGTATCTATTGCTCCCGCTGCAAGCCGCGATTTTCTCGTTGCTGGCCTTTTTCATTCTCGCGGTGGCCTACCAGGCCGTGCGGGCCACTTCCTGGGAGATGGTGCTCTTCCTGGCCGCAGCGCTCATTGTCGTGATCGGTGGGAGCCCGCTGGCGAACATCGTGCCCCAACTCTCCGTCGTCAAGAGTTTTCTCCTGAGTGTGCCCGTCACAGCCGGAAGCCGTGGCCTGCTCCTTGGCATCGCGCTCGGAGTGACAGCCACCGGCCTGCGACTGGCGTTCGATGGGCGGCGATATTTCCAATGAGCGGCAGGCCAGTAGCCACCGAGATCTGGCGGAACGCGCCGAGTACTGCAGCGGCTATGCTGAATCGCCGCCTGGACCCAACGATGTGCTGGAAAGATAAACGCGACCATTGCGGTGGATCAGGCCGCATTCATTTCGCGTCGATTCGAAGCGCTGAACAGCGGAGGAGCCCGACGCCAGGCGTTCCCCGCCTGAACATGTCCCGAGAATGACCTACTGCCCCTCCTGCGGCGTGGCCAATCGGGCCGGAAGCCGTTACTGCAATGAATGTGGTGCCCGTCTCGACGCGGGGGATGCGCCCGAGAGCGGGCCGGTTTCGCCTACGCCACGGACTGGCCTGCGTTCACATGACCAGGACGTCGTTGGCCGGCTGCGTGCATTGATGGACCCCGGCTCCGCGGAAGCGCAGCCAACGGAGGCGCCCCCCACCCCGTCACCATCCGAAATTCCGGCCTGGCTTGTAAACTTCGGTGAGGAACACAGCCCTGCCGACGACGTACCATTGCCGGCGGCCCCGCTCACTTCCTCCCAGGGCGAGTCGTTGCCCCCGACGCCGTCTCCTCAGGACAGTCCTCTTCCAGAGTGGCTCCGCGGCGAGGAGTACGATCTGAATCCGGCGGAGGAACTGGATTGGGCCGCCGACATTGACTTCAGCAACCTTCCCGACTGGTCGGGTGACGACGAACCACCGGCGGATAAGCCGGCACCGACCGTCGCTCTGCCGCTCCCAAGCTGGCTTACGACCGGCGGTGACGGATTCACGGCCGGGCCGAAGCCAGACGAGCCGGAGGGTACCGGTCTTCTCAGCGGTGTCCGCGGTCCGATCCCGGTTGAACCGGTCAGTGCGTTGCCGCACCCCTCGCCGCGCCTGCCCGACGTAACGCCCAGTCCGATCACTGCCAGCGCCGACGCGGCCGCCCTCTTCGCGCAGATCGCAGCCGGACCGTTCCCGTTGGCACCGGTGGCGCCCGAGACCAAACGCCGTCCCTCGCTGCCACTACTCGATCTTGCGCTGCTCCTGGCCGTGATCGTGCCGTTGGCCCTCAGACTGGAGCTCTTCGCGCCCCCGGCGTCCAGCGCTGTCCCAGCCTACCTGAGCATGATCGAAAACCTTCCGCCAGAGAGCCTGGTGCTGGTCGCGTTTGACTACGAGAGCGGCCTGGCCGATGACCTCGAACCTGGCGTCTCCGCGACTCTGCGCCACCTGAATTCGCGTAATGCCCGCATCGTGGCGCTCAGTACGGTTCCCCAGGGCGCGGCCCTGGCCCAACGACTCTGGCGACAGCTCAGCCCGGCAGGCGCAGGCTACGGCGAGCACTTTGTCAACCTCGGCTACGTACCCGGCGGTGAAGTGGGCTTGCGAGCACTGTTCGACCAGGGGCTAGCCGAACGGCGCGATTTCATCGAAGGCGTGCCGCTGCGGGATCTCGCGATCGGCCAGGGCGCATCAGATCTGGCGAGCGTCAACCTGATCATCATTGCCAGCGGTGAGAGCCGCGACGTGCAGCGTTGGGTCGAACAGATTGGAAGCCAACGCCCGGATCTGCCGTTCCTGGTGGCCACTACGGCCCTGGCCGCGCCGGTGCTGGTACCGTATCAGGCCAGCGGTCAACTGCACAGTATGCTCGGCGGGATAAGCGCTGTTGCGGCCTACGAGCAAGCCCTCGGGGCTTCGCCGGTCGCCTTCCGCCGCCTCGACGCGCTGACCGTCGCGGTGGCGTTCTTCACCCTGGCGGTGGTGCTTGGCAATCTGGCGGCTCTCGTTGGGTGGCTGCGTAAGAGGCTGGGAATCTAGAATGGACATCTTGAGGATCGTCGCCGGGTCGCAAGGAGCCGGGACGTGGATCGCGGCGCTCTTGACTCTGACGGTCTACACCTATCTGTTGGGTGACAACCCGCTCTTTCGCCTGGCCGAGCATCTGCTCGTGGCTGTCAGTGTGGGCTACGCGGCACTCGTCGCCTACCACATAGTGCTCGTCCCGCGCCTGTTCGCTCCGCTCTCAACCAATGCGGCGGCCCACCCCGACCTCATCCTGCCACTGGTCCTGGGGCTCTTCCTGCTCTTCAAGAGCCTGCCAGCCATTTCCAGCCTTGGGAACCCCAGCCTGGGTTATCTGCTCGGTATTGGATTGGGACTGGCAGTGGGTGGTACTCTGGCGGGAACACTTCTGCCCCAAAGCCGTGCAACCTTTCTGCCGCTGTTCCCAGGTGGCGCTACCGACCTGGCCGGGGCTGCAGGCAACATCATCATCGTCGTCGGCACGATTGCAACTTTGCTCTTGTTTCGGTTCGTCAGAGGTTTCGGTACGTTGCCCTCTGAATTTGAGCCCGAACAGCATACGCGTAGCGCCTCGAGGGTCGTTGGGCGAGCGTTTCTCATGATCACGTTCGGGGCGCTCTTTGGCGGCGCCACACTGACCTACCTGAGTTTGCTCATTGGCCGGTGGGACTTCCTGATCAATGGCTGGCTTCGACCGATCCTGGGCCTCTGAGTGGAGGACGACGCAGTCCCATGGATGACATCGTCTCCCCGTTGGACGACTACCAGGTCGAATCGATCCTCGCGGCCGACATCGGCAGTTGTTGGACGCGCGTCGCTCTGCTCGATCGTGTGGACGGGCAATATTGTTTTGTGGCCCGGAGTGAGCTTCCCACGAGCAGTGAGCCGCCGGTGGCAAACGCGAGTATGGCAGTGAGGCTGGCCCTTCAGCAGATTGGGGCCAGTACTGGGCGCGTGTTTTTGGACGCGAACAACGCCCTGATTACACCTGAACGGGCCGACGGAAGTGGCGTCGATCTCTTCGTGGTCACCTGCTCGGCCGCTCGTCCGTTGGACGTGGTGATCGCCGGATTGGCCGAGCAGATGAGCGTAGCCAGTGCGCGGCTGGCGGCGCAGGCGACCTACAGCCGAATTGTTGATGCCTTCGCGCTCGACAGCACCGGTGGACCCTGGGGCAGCCCATATGGTGCCGTCGGTGTGATCAAGCGGCTCTACGCCAGCCGGCCGCAGGCCATTCTCATGGCGGGCGGTACGGACGGCGGGGCGGTCGAATCGCTGATCGACCTGGCCGAGGCGCTCGGGG
>DOUV01000040.1 GCA_003520455.1 Chloroflexota bacterium
TCCGAAGTCTGGTTCGCAGCCGGTGCCCGCCGCTGTCACCGTCGTCGGAGCGCGCTTTGGACAAGTACGGTCCCTACCAGACTTCGGAAGTCTGAGTCCTTGACCGCCGTGCTAGCGGATGGTGTTGTAGAACTCGACCTGCCAGCGCCACTCCTTTTTGTCTGCCGCGTGCCACCAGGACTTGAGAGTGCCGACCTCGCCACCCGGCAACAGCACCAGGAGCCCCAACTCCGCCTCGGTGGGCCAGATATCCTGGCGCGTAATGCGCTCCCCCTCCTGTCGCAGCCGGCAGATCGGTGTAGCGTCTGTTTGCTTCAAATCTGTTCCGTAGGCCAGGCGCTGGCCCTGGTGGTCGGAGACTTCCACGGTGATGACCTCGGCAGGTGCGTGGAAGAGGAGTGTCTTCGTGGGGGCGATCAACCCCCGCGCCAGCAGCAGGCCGGTGGCGGCCGCTTGCGGATACCAGACCTCCCAGTACTGGTGGAGTTCCCTGTTCTCACTCATCGCAGGCTCCTTTCCATCGTAGAAGAGGGCGGCTGCAGGAACGATGCCAGCAAAGACGCGAGCGCGACGGCGCGTCTTGACCGTCTGGGCATCTTGGTAAACAATGTGCCTGTCCGACCTGTTCAACTGGCCACTCCTGTCCCGTCAAGTCTGAAGTGATGGGTTCGGGCACGTGCGGCGGTGCGTGCCCGAACCCATCACAACGGGGTTGATACAACACTAGATTGATCTATCAGAGGCAGATCACATGCCCGGAGCCCTCTCGGATCTACTGGTCATTGACCTGACACGCGTGCTGGCGGGCCCCTACGGTACGATGATCCTGGGAGACTTTGGGGCCCGGATCGTCAAGATCGAGCAGCCCGGACGAGGCGACGATACCCGCCAGTGGGGGCCGCCGTTCACCTCTAGCGGCGAGAGCGCCTACTTCCTCTGTGTCAACCGCAACAAGCAGAGTCTGACTCTCAACCTCAAGGCCGAGGCCGGCCGTGAGATCCTTCGCGACCTGGTGCGCCAGGCTGATGTGCTGGTCGAGAATTTCAAGGTTGGCACCATAACGAGCCTCGGCCTGGGCTATGAATCGCTGCGTGCGCTCAACCCCGGTCTCATTTATTGCGCGATCACCGGCTACGGCCAAAGTGGTCCCTACCGCAAGCGTCCCGGCTACGACACGGTGATCGAGGCACAGGGTGGGATTATGAGCATCACCGGACCGCCGGAGGGTGAGCCCTTCAAGGTGGGTGTGGCCATCGTGGATATCACGGCTGGTCTCTACGCGACTACCTCGATCCTGGCAGCGCTCCACCATCGCGAGCGCACCGGCGAGGGTCAATTCATCGATATCGCCCTCTTCGACACCCAGTTGGGTTGGCTGGCCAACGTCGCCAGTGCCTATCTTGTCTCCGGCGAGCCGCCAGCCCGCTACGGGAACGCCCATGCGACCATCGTGCCCTATCAGACTGTGCGAACTTGCGATGGCTGGCTGATGCTGGCCGTGGGCAACGACAGCCAGTTTGCGGCCCTCTCTCGAGTGCTCGACCATCCCGAGTGGGCGGCGGATGAGCACTTCGCGACCAACCCGGCCAGGGTGGCCAATCGTGAGACGCTCATCCCGCAGCTCGAGGCGATTTTCCGCACACGCCCGACCCAGGAGTGGATCGAAGCGATCCTGGACGCGGGCGTCCCGTGCGGCCCGGTGAACGATATCCCGACCGCGCTGGCCAACCCTCAGGCTGAGGCGCGCCAGATGGTCCAAATGGTCGAACACCCGGTGGGTGGCCCGGTGCGCCTGGTTGGCCCTGTGCCCAAGCTCAGCACTACCCCCGCGACGATAACCACCGCGCCGCCCATGCTGGGTGAGCACACGTCGATGGTGCTGCGCGATTTGCTTGGCTACGACGAGGCGCGCATCGCGGCGCTTCGCGCCGCGGGTGTAATCTAATCGTTTCTTGTCTGTGCCATGCGGTTTCAAACTTCACGTTCCGGCAGTCCGGTTCAACCTCCAGGTGAGAGGGAGTGAGAAAGACTCAAAAAGGAGTAGTGGTTATGGATTTTAGTCTCACTGAAGAGCAACGCATGATTCAAGAGGCGGTCCGCGAGTTCGCGCACGAGCAGATTTTGCCGTATGCTCGTGAGTGGGACCGCCAGGGCCGGTTCCCTCGCGAACTGCTTTACAGCATGGGCGAACTGGGCTTCCTGGGAGTGCCCGTTCCCGAGCAGTATGGCGGTGCCGGTCTTGACTACATTTCGGAGGCGATTGTCTTTGAGGAGGTAGGCTACGCCGATTCCAGCGTCCGGACGACACTCTCGGTCCAGATGTCGCTAGTCGAGTTGACCATTCTGAAGTGGGGCACCGAGGAGCAGAAGCGGCGCTATCTGCCCAAGCTCTGCTCAGGGGAATGGATCGGCTGCTTCGGCCTGACCGAGCCGGGCGCGGGCTCGGATGCGGGAAACATTGCCACGACGGCCAAACGCGAGGGTGACGAGTGGGTGTTGAACGGCCAAAAGGTCTGGATCAGCAACGGCACCTGGGCCAACCTGGCGATCATCTTTGCCCAGACGCGGCCCGGCTCGAAGCAGGAGGGGATGGTCACCTTTCTGGTTGAGACGGATACGCCCGGGTTCTCCAGTCAGAAGATGGTCGGCAAACTCGGCCTGCGTGCCAGCGATACGGGCGAACTCTTCCTGGCGAACGTGCGCGTGCCCGACTCGGCCCGGCTGGGCGAGGTGGGGCAGGGCTTCCGAATCGCCATGAGCGCCCTCGACAACGGGCGCTACGGTGTGGCGAGCGGCTGTGTCGGCATCGCCCAGCACGCCCTCGACGCCAGCGTGCGCTATGCCAAAGAGCGCCACGCCTTCGGACGGCCCATTGCAGGGTTCCAACTCGTCCAGGAGATGCTGGCCGACATGCAGGTCGAGACCGATGCGGCCCGGCTGCTGGTCTATCGCGCCGGGTGGGTCAAGAACCAGGGTGAGCGCAGCACGATTCCAGTATCGATCGCCAAGTACTATGCGGCCGAGATCGCCAAACGGGCGGCCGACTTGGCGATCCAGGTCCATGGCGGCTATGGATACTCGGACGAGTACGTTCCCGAGCGCCTCTGGCGCGACGGTCGAGTTGCGAGTCTCTACGAGGGCACCAGCCAGATTCAAAAGCTGATCATTGGCCGTTGGCTGACAGGTATCTCGGCGTTTGAGTAGTCGCTTTTGAGTCGGCACCCAGCCTCGTTGGGTCGCCGCCGGCGGGATGTTCCTGGCTGAAGGATTCTGATCACGATGCGCATGCCCTGGCGCAAGACTTTTCTACTGGGACTCGGCTTCTTCGGCATCTCACTGCTCTGGCCGCTCTACGACAGCTACGTGCCGATCTTTCTGCGCGCTTTCGGCCTGTCCAACGTGGTTGTCGGCTTCCTGATGACGCTCGACAACTACGCCAACCTCTTTATTCAGCCATGGGTGGGGCAGCGATCCGACCGGACGCGCACGCGCTGGGGGCGGCGGTACCCCTACATTCTCCTCGGCGCTCCGATTGCAGCCGTGGGGGGCATGTTGATTCCACTCGCCGCGAGGCACGCGCTCCCGCTTCTGGTCGGGGCGATGGTGGTCATGAACGTTGCGATGGCCCTCTTTCGCTCGCCGACTGTGGCCCTGCTGGGCGACGTCTTCCCATCGGCGCTGCGCTCGCGAGCCAATGGTGTGATTAACTTCATGGGGTTGCTGGCGGGTGTGATTGCGTTCCTGGGGGGCGGGGCGCTCTACAGGATGAACCCCGCCTATCCATTCTGGGCGGCCGCGTTGATGATGCTCGGGGTGCTTAGCCTGCTGATTGCCTTTGTCCGCGAGCGGGCTCAACTCCGTCCAGAGGCCACCCCGCCCAGCGCGGGGCCGCAACCCGGGGTGGTCGCGACGCTGCGAGCCCTCGTCGCCAACCCCGACCGCAGCGCGCTCCTGATTCTCAGTGCCTTGCTCGCCTGGTCGATCGGGTTCACGGCGATCCAGGCCTTCTTCACGCTCTATGGAAAGCAGGAACTGGGGTTGAATGAGAGCACCGCCTCGCAACTCCTCAGTTTCTACCCGCTGGCGGGGCTGATCTTTGCTATCCCCGGCGGTTACCTTGGCACCTACCTCGGCCGGCGGCGGACAATGCTCCTGTGCCTGATGGTCCTCGGTGGGCTTCTGATCGCATTTCTGTTCATCTCGCCCACGGCGCTGAGTGAGGCCCAGACCTTCAACCTCCTCACGCCGGCCACCTGGTTTGCGTCGCCCACGATACGGCTCCTGATTCTGATGCTGATGGGCGCGGGTGCGGCCTTAACGGTGATCACGGTGAACGTGCTGCCGATGCTATTCGACGCTGTGCCGGGGGGGCAGATAGGGAGCTACACCGGGCTGTACTATCTCTTCGGCTCCCTGGCTTCGATCATGGGGCCGCCGCTGGGTGGTCTGGCCGTCGATTTGACCGGCTCCTATCGGACCATCTTTGTCTTCGCGCCGCTCTTCGTTTTCACCGGCTTGCTTCTGATGTGGCGAGTGCGCGGGGGGGAGGCGCGGCCGGCCGCCGCTGAGATTCCAGCTCTCGCCTGAACCGGGGCGGGTTCCTTGCGCCTCCGGTGCTCCGGAGTAGAATGAGGGCAAGGTTGAGGCCGCGGCTCTCTCCGGGTCTTGACCTCAACGTGAACCTCGCCTGATCGTCTTCGGGAGGATGGTACGTCTGATGGGATCGCTCTCGACGTGGGCCGCGCTGGCAACCGTGTTGCTGGCGCTGGAATGTTTCGTGGTGATGCTGGTGGTGGGTGCCCTGGTGTTTGGCCTCAAGTTTGGGATGGACTGGGTGCTCCGAAACACAGTGGCCGGTTTCCGGATCGCGAACGACTACTTCGCGCGGGGGAAGGCCCTCCTGGAGCGGTATGAGGCGCGGATCGCAGCGCCGGTCGTTCGAGCGCGGGCAGCCTGGTATGGCCTACAGCGTGCACGCCGCGCGCTGACCCACGAAAAGTGAGTTCTTCATGAGCCTCCAGACCTTCATTCTTGCCCTATCGTGGTTTGCGCTCGTCTTCTTCGCCGTCGGCGGTCTCCTCCTAATCCTGGCACAGAGCCTGCTTCCCGCTGCCCAGGAAGCGATCAAGGCACACCCACCCCACGGACCGGAGTGGGCTCGACGCGTGTGGTATCAGCGAGTGCGCGGGTACTCCGTGCTGTTGATCGTCGCGGCGGCCGCCGGATTGTTAGCGTTTCTTGTTGCGTTTGTCTCGCACGCGGTTTGAAGGAAGGAGCCACTCGGATGAATTTACAGTACCGCCAGCAGATTGCGCTCATTGGCGCCCTGGTCGGTGCGGCGCTTGGCGCGTTGGGGGCGTTAATCTACCTGGATTACTTCTCGGAGCAGCAGGCCTCGGCCGGGCAGGCGGCGCGGCTGGGGTTCGGCGACATGGCCCGTCTGGCAACCGCCACTTTTGCCCTGGTGCGTCAGATCAGCGAGATCGGCCGGAAGGATGGGAAGTCCGCGTAAGCGCGGGAATCGGTGATCTGGGCGGGGGCAACCACAGTTCGGCGCACCTGTGGTTGCCCCCGCGCGTTGGTGCCCTTCGAGTACTGTCGACGCGGAGGCGGCTCGATGAGAGCCGCGAACGCTCGCTGTGGGGGAGAGGGCGTTCTCGTGATAAGTGGGAGGGCTTGAGATTCATTCCCTTCTCTCGACCCCCGGTGTCAGTCATAGTCGGATTGGAGCTTGATCAGAGCCGTTGCCCTGTGCGCGCTCGACTCAACTTTACAATCAAAGGTCAGGGATGCACCGGCATTAGCATGCGCTAACAGCTTTGTCTGTTTAGCGCTGGCTTGTTTGGTTGGAGTGACTCTGGAGTGACAGGGCTTATCTTGACAGGATTGGTCAAGAATGTTACAATCCAACACGATCATAGCAAGCATACCATCCGTCTCTTCGCGATACAAGAGCGGGGGCAACAAACACCACCGATTGAGGGAGGTAAAGTAGACCGGCTATGGAACAGGCGGTACTCGAAATCAAGAATCTGCATGTGAACGTAGAGAATCAGGAAATCCTGAAGGGGCTCGATCTCACGGTCAAGCAGGGAGAGATCCATGCTTTGCTCGGTCCGAACGGTGCGGGGAAGAGCACTCTGGGCTATGCGATCACAGGCCATCCCAAATATGAGATCACCGGTGGGGAAGTGCTCCTCAACGGTGAGGACCTGCTTGAGATGGAGCCGGACGAGCGAGCGCGCAAGGGCCTCTTCCAGGCGTTTCAGTATCCGGTCTCGATCCCCGGTGTCACGGTTGCCAACTTCCTGCGTATGGCGATCAACAGTCGACGCAGCGAGGAAGAGGGCAAGATCAGTCCGGTGGAATTCCGCCGCTTGCTGATTAATAAGATGAATCAACTCAATATTGATAAGAGTTTCGCGGGCCGCTACCTCAACGAGGGATTCTCTGGCGGCGAGAAGAAACGAGCCGAGATTCTTCAGTTGGCAGTCCTCGAGCCGAAGATTGCGATCCTCGATGAGACCGACTCGGGACTGGACATTGATGCGCTGCGCATCGTCTCCGACGGTGTGAAGCAACTCCTTGGTCCGCAGATGGGACTATTGGTCATCACCCACTACCAGCGCTTCCTGAACTATATTCGGCCGGACTACGTCCATATCATGGTGGACGGCCGGATCGTCGCGTCCGGCGGCCCGGAACTTGCCGAGCAAGTTGATGAGAAGGGATACGAGTGGGTCCGCGAGACCTTCAGTCAAAAGGAGGCTGCGTAATGCCAGAGCAGGAACAGGTCCAGCTCATTAACGACCAGTATGCGACGAAGTATGGCTTCCATGATCCGGAGCAGTATGTCTTTAAGGCGCGTCGGGGGCTCAATCGCGCGATTGTTGAAGAGATTTCGTGGATGAAGGGCGAGCCCGACTGGATGCGCGAATTCCGGCTGAAGTCGCTCGATATTTTCTTCAAGAAGCCACTGCCGACCTGGGGTGGCAATCTGACTGAGATCGACTTCGACAACATCTTCTACTACCTTAAGGCGAGCGCGCGCCAGGAGAAATCTTGGGACGAGGTTCCGGAGGACATCAAGCGTACCTTCGACAAGCTGGGAATCCCCGAGGCTGAGCAGAAGTTTTTGGCCGGTGTCGGCGCCCAGTACGAGTCGGAAGTCGTCTATCACAGCATTAAGAAGGAGCTCGAGAGCAAAGGTGTCATCTTCCTCGATACCGACACTGCGCTGAAGGAGCACCCCGATCTGTTGAAGGAGTACTTCGGCACGGTCATCCCGCCCTCGGACAACAAGTTCGCAGCGCTCAACAGTGCGGTCTGGTCGGGTGGCTCCTTCATCTATGTTCCCAAGGGCATCAAGGTTGAGATGCCGCTGCAGGCCTACTTCCGCATCAACGCCCAGAACATGGGGCAGTTCGAGCGCACACTGATCATTGTGGATGAGGGTGCCTGGGTCCACTACGTCGAGGGTTGTACCGCCCCGATCTACACGTCGGACTCGTTGCACTCAGCGGTCGTTGAGATCATCATCAAGAAGGGCGCGCGCTGCCGCTACACGACGATTCAGAACTGGTCCACCAACGTCTACAACCTGGTGACGAAGCGGGCGATGGCGTACGATGATGCGACGATGGAGTGGGTGGACGGCAATATCGGCTCGAAGCTGACGATGAAGTATCCGTCCGTTTACATGATGGGGCCGGGCGCGAAGGCCGAGATTCTCTCGATCGCCTTTGCCGGCCGTGGCCAGCACCAGGACGCCGGTGGCAAGGCGATCCACGCCGCGCCGTACACCTCATCCACGATCACGTCGAAGTCCATCTCGAAGGACGGTGGCCGCGCCGGGTACCGAGGTCTCGTGCAGGTCTACGAGGGCGCGCACCACAGCAAGAGCAACGTCGTCTGCGATGCGCTCATCCTGGACGAGAACAGCCGCTCGGATACCTATCCGTACATCGATATCCGCGAGGATGACGTGAGCATTGGCCACGAGGCAACCGTCTCGAAGGTTGGTGAGGAGCAGCTCTTCTACCTGATGAGCCGCGGCATCAGCGAGGCCGATGCGCTGAACATGATCGTCTCCGGCTTCATCGAGCCGATCGTCAAGGAACTGCCGATGGAGTACGCGGTCGAGATGAATCGCCTCATCCAGCTCGAGATGGAAGGTTCTGTCGGTTAAGCAACACGACGGATGCGCCAGTGGGGGCCGGCGAGCCAGTGGCTGGCCCCCTGTCCGTGAAAAAGACCAATGGAGCGGCTCGATTCACGGCACTGAGGCAAAAGAGACTGAAGTTCCAGACACACGGACGGGATTGAGCATACTTTTGATGAGGAATGAGGAGACATCTGTGGTTGAGAAAGTGCTCGAGCATGACCTCTTGAGTCGTGAGACAGTCCTGGCATTAAGTGAGCGGTACGAGGAGCCCGAGTGGTTGCGTGAGCGGCGCCAGGAAGCCTGGCGACTCTACCTTGACACCCCCTTTCCCAACAGCAACGTAGACGAGAAGTGGCGGCGCGACGACATCAGCGGCCTTGTTCGCAAGCTGGGTACGTTGAAACAGGCCCAGGCGCCTGTGCATACGATCCTTGAGGAATTGCCGGCGCCGATTCAAGGGATTTTGCGCGAGAGCGACAAGCGTGGTGGTCTGCTGGTGCGCCGCGATGCGGGCGTCACATACGCCGAGCTCGACGAAGAGTACGCCCACCGGGGTGTGATTTTTACCGATCTGGCGACCGCCATCCGCGAGCATAGCGATCTGGTGGAAGAATACCTCTTCAAGGCGGTCGCGATTGACGAGGGCAAGTTCCCCGCGATGCACGCGGCGCTGATGAATGGCGGTGCGTTCCT
The DNA here is from genome assembly GCA_003520455.1 of Chloroflexota bacterium. Next base: position 8,858 of record DOUV01000040.1, read on the forward strand.
CTATGTTCCCAAGGGCGTTATCGTCGAGCGCTCCTTCCAGATCGTGCATTGGCTCGACAACACCGGGATCGCGGTCTTCCCGCACACGCTGTTGGTGCTCGGCGAGAGCGCGGCGGCGACGGTGATTGAGGAGTACGTTTCGCCCGACCTGGACGGCATTGCGCTGGTGAACGGCACCTCCGAGATGGTGACTGGGGATAATGCGGTGCTGACGTACCTGGGCGTGCAGAACTGGGGCAAGAACGTCTGGCATTTCGCGACCCAGCGCTCCAGGTTGGGGGCCAACAGTGTACTGAATTTCAGCAACGGGCAACTTGGCGCGCGCTTCAACCGTTTCGAGACCGAGGCGTGGCTGGAGGGTTCGGGGAGCACCGTCTATCTTCAGGGGATCTTCTTCACGGGTGGTTCTCAGCACATCTCGAACCACACATTGCAGTACCATCGCAACACGCAGACGACCAGCGACCTGCTCTACAAGGGCTCGCTGACGGGGCGGAGCCGCGCGGTGTACGAGGGCTTGATTAAGGTCGGGCGCGGCGCCCAGCGGACCGATGCTTACCAGGCCAACCGCAATCTCATGCTGAGCAAGAAGGCCCACGCCGATAGTATCCCGCAGCTTGAGATTGAGGCCAACGACGTGCGTTGCACCCACGGTTCGACCACCGCCCAACTCGATGAGGAGGAGATGTTCTACCTGATGAGCCGAGGGATCCCCCGGGAGCAGGGGGTCAGGCTGATTGTGGATGGCTTCTTCGTGCCTGTCCTCGACCGCATTCCGCTGCGTGAGGTTCGCAACCGCCTCAAGGACGCGGTTGCCGCAAAGATGAATCGCTAGAGCCGCGCGGCGGTGCACCGTGGCAAGAAGCCGGCCGGTTGACACCTGCGCCACCTTCTGGCATCTTGTCGAATGGTCGATGGAACGGGGGAGGCTCTGGTGAGTAGCCGGCAGGACTACATCGACTTCATCCTTGATCATTATGAGAACCCCCGCAATCGAGGACGACTTGACCCGGCCGACGCCACGGCGAAGGGTGGCAATCCTGGTTGTGGCGATATCGTGGTGATCTCCTTGAACATCGACCCTGAAACGCGGGTCATCACCGAGGCCAGGTTCGAGGGCGAAGGATGCACGATCAGTCAGGCGGCTGCATCGGCGGCAACCGAAATGATTGCGGGCAAGACCATCGACGAGATCCTGGAGATGAGCGGCGACGATCTGGTTGAGATTCTTGGCCGGGACCTGGTCTCCGGCCGTATTCGCTGCGCGACGCTCGGGATTCACACCGTGAGAGCCGCTCTCCGCAAGTATCAGGCGGCGAGGCGCATGGACCAGATTGAGGCCGACAGAGTCGTTGATCAGGGCCGGGAACTGGGATTAGAGTTCGAGTAGCAATTCAGGAAGACTCCCCGAAGTTTGCGCGGGCTTCGGAAGCCGGTAGAGGCATAGACAATGTATGATGTTGAGGCGGTTCGGGCACAATTTCCAATCTTGCAGCGTGAGGTTCATGGTAAACCGCTGGTCTACCTTGACAATGCTGCCTCCTCGCAGAAACCGCTGCACGTCATCGAGGCGATGGACAACTACTATCGCACCTTCAATTCCAACGTCCATCGGGGTGTGCACCTGTTGAGTGAGGAAGCCACCGCCGCCTACGAAGGGGCCCGGAAACGGGTCGCACAGTTCATCAATGCCCGCTCGGCTCGCGAGATCATCTACACCCGCAACACCACGGAGAGTATCAACCTGGTTGCGTGGAGTTGGGGGCGCGCCACCCTCACGCCCGCCGATGCAGTGCTCATCACGCAGATGGAGCACCACTCCAACATCGTCCCCTGGCAGATTCTGCGTGACCAGATCGGCTTTGAGTTGCGCTACGTGCCGGTCACCGACGACGGATTTCTCGATCTCGAGGCGCTCGACCGGTTGCTGGACGACAAGGTCAAGCTTTTCGCCGTCACGCAGATGAGCAATGTGCTGGGTACGATCAACGACGTGAAGGCCTTGGGTGCGAAGGCCCATGCCGTCGGGGCGAAGATCCTTGTCGATGGGGCGCAGAGTGTGCCTCACCTGCCGGTGAACGTCCAGGATCTGGATATTGACTTTTTGGCGTTTAGCAGCCATAAATTGTGTGGTCCAACCGGCATCGGCGTGCTATGGGGCCGGCGCGAGCTGCTGGAGGCGATGCCGCCCTTCATGGGGGGCGGGGACATGATCAAGACGGTCACGCTCGAGCACTCGACCTGGAATGATTTGCCCTACAAATTTGAAGCCGGCACGCCCGCGATTGCCGAGGCGGTGGGCCTCGGGGCTGCGGTTGACTTCCTGAGCGAGCTGGGAATGGAAACCATCCGCCGGCACGAGGTAGAGCTGACGGGCTACGCCCTCGAGGCGCTGAGCGAGATTCCCGGACTGACGCTGTACGGACCGAGGAGTGCGGTGCAGAAGGGGGGGGTGGTGGCGTTCACCTACACCGACCTGCACCCCCACGATATTGCGGCGCTGCTCGACCGCGAGGGAATCGCTGTTCGGGCCGGCCATCACTGCGCGCAGCCGTTGGCCCAGCGCTACGGGATCACGGCGACGGCCCGAGCCAGCTTCTATCTCTACAGCACGCAGGCGGAGGTCGATCGACTCGTCGAGGGCCTTCGCAAGATCGAAGGCGTCTTTGCCTTGTAAATGTTCGGTTGTCAGCAATCGATGCTGACCACAGCAGGCACGCGGCTCGCCCGTGCGTGTGCAAGCGTCAACGACTCATATGGATGATTTCTACCGCGAACTGATCGTCGACTACTACCGCAATCCCCGGAATCAAGGTGTCATTGCGGATGCGGACATCTCCCACGAGGAGCACAATCCAGTCTGCGGCGATCAGATTCGAATCGATCTCAAACTGGACGGTGACCGGGTTGCGGACGTCAAGTTCAGCGGTCACGGTTGTGCCATCAGTCAGGCCTCCGTCTCCATGTTGACGGAGATGATCAAGGGCAAAACCCTGGCGGATGTCAAACAGATCACGAAGGACGATATTCTCGAGATGCTTGGCATTGCCCTAGGGCCTGTGCGCCTGAAGTGCGCACTCCTGGGGCTGAAAGTCCTGAAGGCTGGTGTGTATGGCGTCGAGGCCTGGGATGACGAAGACTTTTAGAGCGTGGAGATCAGCGCCTGGTCCCGTTGCGGGTGAATCTCCAGGCCTCACTCTTTCCTCTTCTCAGTTGACGAGGCAACATTCATCATGGCAACCTTCCACACTGTTGCAAAGACCAGCGACGTACCACCCGGCCACGCGATCGTGGTCGAGCTGGACGACTACCGAATTGCACTGGCCAACGTCGGAGGCAATGAGTTCTACGCAATTGACGATGTTTGTACCCACGACGGGGGACCGCTTGGGGAGGGCCAATTGGATGGGTACGCAATCGAATGCCCGCGCCATGGGGCCCGCTTCGACGTCAGGGATGGTCGCGTGTTGAGCATGCCGGCGATCATTCCGGTCAGCACCTACGACGTTCGTGTGGTTGATGGCGAGGTTCAGGTCGCGATTCCCGCGGAATGACGCCCGGGCCGTCCTGGGTGTGGCTCGACTATTTTGAGATGGAGGAATGTCTATGGCTGAAATGAGTGATCGTGAGCGCCTGATCCGCGAGTCCCTGCGCGAGGTGGTTGACCCCGAGATCGGCCTCGACGTGATTGCACTCGGCCTGGTCGAAGAGGTCAATTTCCAGGACGATCAGGACCAGATTGAGATTAAGATGCTTCTGACCACGCCGTTCTGTCCCTATGCGCCCTGGATGGTCCAGCAGGTCAGGGAGAAGGCGGCTGAATCGGAGCCTGGTCAGGGGAAGACCGTTGAAGTCGAAGTGTTGCCGAAGCCCTGGGACCCCACCATGATGGAAGATCCCAGCCTGCTTGGCTTTGGCACGGGGGGCTGGTAACCCCGGTGCACCGCCCATTCGGCGACGAAAGGCGGTCTGCGCTTGCTCTGGGACGCGGTCGCGTTCACCGTTTGTCCTTCAGCGAAGCGCACAAGATTCTTGACAGATCGGATGAAATCGGGCAAGATAATCGGCATGAACAGCTCACTTGTGACACGCTGCACCTGTCGTAAGCGGGGACGTTAGCCACCGCTCGCGGCAGAAGCTGGTTTGCTGACCCGCCGGCCGACGGCGGCTAACGTCCCCGCACTCCGGACACACACTTCCAATGGCGGAAGGCGCTGTCCCGTGCTGGGGCTTCCTCGTTTCGACGAGGGAAGGCTGAACAAGCCTGTAAGCCGCAGTCGGCTTTTTCGTTGCCCACCGCCGGGGCACGCGCTGAGCGAACCATAAAGGCCTTACACTGATGGAGGGAGATGTAATATGGCCGAGAATGGAAAGAGTGCTATTGAACAGCGCGGCTACGCTCATCCGGAGGTCCTGGTGAGCACGGAGTGGGTTGCCCAGCATCTGGACGATCCCAACGTGCGCATCGTTGAGAGCGACGAGGATGTCCTACTCTACGATCTCGGACATATCCCCGGCGCCGTCAAGATTGATTGGCACACCGACCTGCAACACCCGGTCCGCCGCGACTACTTGACAGAGGAGGCCTTCGCGAAGCTGATGAGCGAGAAGGGCATCAGCAACGACACGATCGTCGTCTTCTACGGCGACAAAAACAACTGGTGGGCCACGTATGCCTTTTGGGTCTTCCAACTCTTCGGGCACGACAGGGCCAGGGTGATGGACGGCGGTCGCCAACGTTGGATTGACGAGGGCCGGCCCCTCGCGCGGGAGGTACCGAATTACCCGCCCACGGATTACAAGGTGCAGCCGCGCAACGACAGCGAGATCCGCGTGTTCCGTGACTATGTGCTGCAGTTTATTCAGCAGCCCGGGGCGCAACTGGTGGACGTCCGCTCACCGGCAGAGTACAGCGGTGAGAAGCTTCACATGGAAGACTACCCCCAGGAGGGGGCCCTGCGCGGCGGGCACATTCCGGGCGCGGACAACATCCCATGGGGGCGAGCTGTGACGCCGTTGGGCACCTTCAAGAGTGCTGATGAACTGCGCTCGATCTATCTCGACGAGAAGGGGCTCAAATCCAACGAGGAGACCATCGCCTACTGCCGCATCGGCGAGCGTTCCAGCCACACCTGGTTCGTCCTCAAGTACCTCCTGGGCTTTGAGAATGTCCGCAACTACGATGGGTCGTGGACCGAGTGGGGGAACCTGGTCAACGTACCGATCAAAAAGAACGTGTAATCAAACAGGAAATGCCCGCACTGTCGGGTGACGGGATCCCCATCCCCTCACCCGACAGCGCGGAATGAGTTACCAAATCATGTCATAGGGAGTCACACGATTCATGGCAACAGTCTATGTTCCCACCCCCTTGCGCCGGCTGACCGGGGGGCAGGCAAAAGTCGAAGTACAAGCCAGCACCATCGGCGAGCTCGTCGATGAGCTCGAGGCGAGCTACCCCGGTCTGAAGGATCGCCTCCTCGATGAGGATGGCAACATCAAACGGTTCATCAACGTGTTCGTCAACGGTGAGGAGATCCGCAGCTTGCAGAGCGAGCAGACGCCGCTGAAAGCCAGTGACGAGGTCTCGATCATTCCGGCGATGGCGGGGGGTGACTGACCGCAGAGGCGAGGGTCGCAAAGAACCTTCTCTTTGCTGCTCTGGTTCTTGCGGTTGGGAAGTGAACCGACGAGTGCCCCGGTGAGGGACGATTGGAGTCATAGCGATGGCAGAGAGAATTACAAAGGACCGGCTGCTCGCGAAGGCACGCGCTGAGGTTGCCGAGACGGACGTCCGCAGCCTGGTCCAACAGATGAAGCAAGACAAGAAATTGCGGGTGATTGACATTCGCGAGCGCGAAGAGTTCGAGCAGGGCTACATTCCCGGGGCGAAGTTTATTCCCCGTGGCTATCTCGAGCTCGACGTCGAACAGTTTGAGCCGGACCGCGACGCGTCCATCGTGATCTACTGTGCGGGGGGCGTCCGCTCGCTTCTGGCGGCGAAGGCGCTCAAGGAGATGGGGTACACCGACGTTGCGTCGCTGGCGGGCGGCTATCTCGCCTGGAAGAATGCAGGGTTGGGCTTTGACATCCCGCGGATCTTCAGCAATGAGCAGCGCACGCGCTACTCGCGCCACATTCTCATTCCAGAGGTGGGCGAGGAAGGGCAATGGAAACTGCTCGATTCGAAGGTTCTGCTGATTGGTGCGGGCGGTCTGGGCTCCCCGGCAGCGCTCTACCTGGCGGCGGCGGGGATCGGCACCCTGGGCATCGTTGACTTCGATGTGGTGGATGCCTCCAACCTCCAGCGCCAGATTCTGCACGGCCTGGACGACGTGGGCACGCCCAAGGTGGAGTCGGCCCGTCGCACGATCGAGAATCTTAACCCGGATGTCGAGGTCATCGCCCATAATGAGCCACTGACGAGCGCCAACATTATGGAGATCATCGCCGGGTACGACATCATCGTCAACGGGTCGGATAACTTCCCGACGCGCTACCTGGTGAACGACGCCTGTGCGATGGCCGGCAAGACCCTGGTGGACGGCTCGATCTTCCAGTTCGAGGGTCAGGTCACCGTCTACAAGGCCGACGAGGGGCCGTGCTACCGCTGCCTCTACCCGACCCCGCCGCCGCCCGGCGAGGTGCCGAGCTGCGCGGAAGGGGGTGTTCTGGGGGTGCTGCCGGGCGTCATCGGGAGTCTGCAGGCCGTGGAGGCGATCAAGCTGATCCTGGGCAAGGGCGACCCGCTCATCGGGCGGTTGCTCCTCTACGATGCGCTTTCGGCGGACTTCCGCGAGGTCAAGCTCCGCAAGAACCCGGCCTGCCCGGTCTGCGGCGAGAATCCCACCATCACCGAGCTGATCGATTACGAGCAGTTCTGCGGGACGGCGTTCCCGGCTGCTCTTGATGGGAACGGCCATGCCCACGAACCGATCGGGACGCTAGAGAAGGTGGCATGAGTCATGCACCAGACACAGGCGGTGGCTCTCGGGCGGCTGGCGCCAGACGTCGCGCTTGAGCGGGCGCTCCACGCTTCGGGAAACGGCCATCATCACGCGCACGAGCCGCACGATCACCATGCCTACCTGCACCGTCCGGTTAGCATCCTGGACCGCGTGGGCGATACGCCACTCCTCCGGCTTCACCACCTCCCCGCCGCGCTGGGCATCTCGCCGAGGGTTGAGGTCTACGCCAAGGCAGAGTGGTTTAATCCCGGTGGCTCGGTCAAGGATCGCCCGGCGCTGCACATCATCGCCGCGGCCGAAGCGGCGGGCCTGTTGACGCCTGACAAGGTGCTCATCGATAGTACCTCCGGGAATACAGGGATCGCCTACGCCTGGATTGCGGCGGTTAAGGGTTATCGGGTCAAACTGGTGATGCCCGCGAACGTGTCGGCGGAGCGCAGGGCGATTCTGCGCGCCTACGGCGCGGAACTGGTCTTCAGCGATCCCCTGGAAGGCTCCGACGGGGCGATTGGACTGGTTCGCGAGCTGGTAGAGGCCAAGCCGGAGCGCTACTTCTACGCGGACCAGTACAACAACCCGGCGAACTGGCAGGCCCACTTCGGCCACACCGGGCCGGAGATCTGGACCCAGACCGGCGGTCGCGTGACGCACTTCGTGGCCGGCATCGGCACGAGCGGCACGCTCATCGGGACCGGCCGCTTCCTGAAGCACATGAACCCCGGGGTCAGGGTCATTGGGGTCGAGCCGGAGGACGAACTGGCCGTGATCGAGGGACTCAAGCACCTCGAGACGGCGATCGTTCCGGGCATCTACGACCCGATGCTTCTCGATGATACCGTTCATGTGGGCCCGGACGAGGCGTTCCGGATGACCAGGCGGCTGAGCCAGGAAGAGGGCTGGTTTGTCGGCTTCAGTGCCGGGGCGGCCGTCGTGGCGACTCTGCAGGTGGCGAGTACCCTCGATGAGGGCATCGTCGTGACCGTGCTCCCCGACGGAGGCTCCAAGTACCTCAGCTTAGGAAAGTGGGAATGAGCTTGTAGGACTTGAGCTGTTGTTGTCTGATGCAGGGGCCGGCGGCACTGCGTTAGACCAGGTCGTCTATCGGTTGTCCGGTTCCTGCTCTTGCGGGGGCCGGGCCAGACGAAGACAAAGAAGAACGCCCGGATATCCCTCCGGGCGTTTTTTTTGCGACCCAAAGCCACGGGTAACCCAAACCAGGAGGTCGAAAATGGCGCTGTGGAAACCCGATCCATCGTTTTACCCATCTCCTCGGATGGCCATGCAAGCGCCCCCCGAGCGTTTCGGCTACGTCGCCGGTCTCAACGTGGGCAACGGACGCCCCGATGCGCTGAGTGTGGTTGATCTGGACCCCCGGGTCGCCGACCTACGCCCAGATCGCGAATACGCTGGAGCTTCCGTACCGGGGCGACGAGTTGCATCACTTTGGCTGGAATGCCTGTAGCTCGGCACTCTGCCCCTATGCGCCCCATCCGCACCTGGAACGCGATCTCATCGTTCCGGCCTTACGCAGCTCGCGCATCTATGTGATTGACACAAAACCTGACCCGTACCGTCCCCGTATTGTCAAGATCCTCGAACCCCAGGAGGTCTTGACGCGCGCCGGGTACAGCCGCCCGCACACGGTTCACTGTGGGCCGGATGCCATCTACATCAGCGCGCTGGGTTCAGCCAACGGCGGCGATGGCCCCGGTGGCGTCTTCACGCTCGATCACTACACCTTTGAGGTGCTCGGCCCCTGGGAAATCGACCGCGGGCCTCAGTACCTCGCGTACGACTTCTGGTGGCACATCGGCCACGATATCATGGTTACGAGCGAGTGGGGAACCCCGGCACTCTACGAGGATGGCCTGCGCCTCGAAGATGTCGTGAACCGCCGCTACGGGCACCAGTTACACTTCTGGGATCTCCGCCGCCGCCGCCACGTTCAGGCCGTTGATCTTGGCGCCGACTACCAGATCACACTCGAACTGCGGCCGGCCCACGATCCGACCAAAACGTATGGCTTTGCAGGCGTTACCGTCAACGTCAACGATCTCTCCAGTTCGATCTGGCTCTGGCAGCCACAGAACGGTCGCTGGCAGGCTACGAAGGTGATCGACATTCCGGCTCAGCCAGCGGACCCGGCCGAACTGCCACCGATCCTGAAGGATCTCAAAGCGGTGCCGCCGCTGGTCACCGACATTGACCTCTCGCTCTGCGCGAACTCGTCGCCTGGTCGTTTCTCATGGCGAGCGCGCACGGGGCCGGGCTGATGATCGCGCCGCTGTTGCTCGGCACCTCTCAGACCCCGGCGTTCGCCGACGATCATGCGACCCATCTGGCACAGACCGCGGCGGTCGGCGCCGCCAGCGTGGCGGCCTCGCCCGACGTGTGGGCACTGGGGATCGGGGTTCACACGGCAGTGATGCTTCTGACCATGATGGTCGTGGCCTGGATTGTCTACCGCAAGCTCGGCCTGGCGGTGTTGCGGCAGGGCTGGATCAACTTCGACCTGATCTGGGCGGCGGCGCTGCTCGTGGTTGGTAGCCTGGCACTTCTCGCGGCTCTCTAGCAACGGTACTCGCCAACAACCCGCGGCGGCTGGTCCGTCCAGCCGCCGTGTTTTTCTTTTCCGCCAGCCCTCTATGGGCGCTACCTTCGTCGCAAAGAGCGGAGGAGCATCCATCCCGCCGGGACCAAAACCAGCAAGAAGACGGTGTTGCTCCAAAACAGGTGAGTCACGGCCAGGAAGCCAACCAGCATTCCTTGAGCCACGATCATCATGGCACTGACCTGGGCGGCCGCCTGGGTGTAGAATCGCTGATCTGCCGGATCCTGGCTGAATGACTGCTGCACATGCGCGGCGCCGGCGTAGGCAAAAATCGCCCCCAGGGCGGTGAGGAGAAACGTCACCTCGCGCGGGAGTGGGGTGCTCATCAGCAGGTGAGCGAGAGCCTCGGCCCAGAGGAGTAGACCGGCCAGGATGAAAACAGCGCAGGCGGCGCCAGACAGGCGGTAGAGTTTTCGCCGCCAGAGTGGCCGCCCGCTCACTGCGCGCTCGGCCGGGCTGGGCGGCAAGGCCAGCAGCAGGGTACTGGCCCACAGGCTCCCGGCGAGCAGGATGACCTGCGCCGGGTGGCCGCCCAGGCTCGCGGGTGACTGCCAGGCAGTGCCGAGGAGCAGCGTCGAGACGGCGATGGCGCCGACCATCCCGTGGCGCTCGGGTGATTTGAACGCGTCCAGCAGATGGGCGACTTGCTCCACGACGCGAGTATACCACTGTTTGGGGTCCTGGGAATCTTTTGTCGGGGCTGCCAGCCCCCCTGGCCCGCTGCTCCCCGCGCCTGGCTGCTGGAGTGTCGCCTTCTCTGCTTCCGGCTCGCAGCCCACTCCAGTGACCTCGTCGTCTTTATACTCGGTTTCTCGCCCCCCGCCTGGAGGATCCAGCAATTCCGGCAACCAGCTGGCGAGCTCCTCCTGATGCAAGGCGCCCTCATCGGCCGCCCGCAACAACTCGTTGACCTCTGCGAGGCTTCGCAGGCCCCCGGCTCGGTAGAGTGCCCGGCAGAGGGCGAGTGAGTCGGTGCGCTCGCGTGGCCTGGTTTCACCGGTACACCATTGCGAGATTCGTTGTTGGCTCACCGTGGTTCCCGTCACGTCGGCAACGCGGTCGGCCAATTCTTGTTGACTGAGGCGACTCTGGCGCCGTGCTCTGTCCAGAAGCTGACTGAATCTCGTCCGTCGTGGCATACACAAGCCCCCCTTGTGAAGAATACAAGCCTCACACGCTGGTTGTCTCCCCGCTAAGAACGTAAAGTCAGAGCCGGCGGCGCTGCCGTGATAAAAGAAGACAGAGACGGCGGGTGTCCCGGGATTAGAGCGCTCTCACTCGACGGCTCTCACGAAGTTCTCGCCAGGAGGAACGTGATGAACCGTCACACTCGCCAGCGCGTCCGGCGCGGCTTCGCCACGCTGGCCTTGTTGCTGGGCCTGCTCTTCGCCGGCACAGGTTTGCTTGGGCCGGCTCGCCCGGCGCAGGCCGATGGTGGGCCGACGCCGACCCCGACGCCTGTCCAAACGGGCGGTGGAGGTGATCCTGTGAGCGGCTGAAATTGAGCCTACCCTGGAGACAGCGCTGACTGCGCTGTCTCCAGGGCCTCCTGGCACGCCTGGCGGAGCCGCTCACGGGTCGTCGGGGCGAGCGTCGTGTCGGTCCTCAAGACGTGGGCCAACTCCGCGATCACAGCCGCCGTGGTCTGGATAAACAGCGGCTTGCGCAGCAGAAGACGCTTCTCCAACGCCTGAGAGAGATGCGCCCAGGCGTCCTCGTACTCGCCCAGCCCGAGACAGGCCCGCCCCAGGTTGTGAGAGGCCGTGGCTTGACGATGCAGGTCGCCCAGGCGCCGCGCCAGTGCCAGGGCTCGGCTCGCCGGTCTTTTGACCTCAACATAGCGCCCCTGAAGGATTGCGTGGTAACTGAGGTTGAGATCGACACTCACAAGGATGAAAAGATCACCGGCCTGTTCGGCCCAGCGGCGGGCCGTATCGTAATGCTGCGCGGCCTCCCGGTAGCGGCCAAGCTCATCCAACGTCATTGCGAGCCCGTTCTCGGCGCGGGCGCGGTGGATTGGATCGGGGAGTTCCTGCCCCACTTCCAACGCTCTCGCGTAGTAGGCCAGTGCCTCGGCGTACTCGTCCAGGGCGTACAGCATATTGCCGAGGTTGTGGTAGAGGATGCTGGACCGCTCGCTGTCGCGATTGGCCAGGGCGAGGGTGAGCCCGGCTTCGTAGGCCTCGCGTCCGGCGGTGTAGTCACCGAAGGTCGCCGCCAGAAGACCCTGCCGGAAGTAGAGTTCCACCTGGAGGTGAGGGAAGCCTTCCGCAACGGGCCAGGTTGCCGCGAGCACGGCCTGGGCCCTCTCGCGGTTCCCTAAGTCAATCAGCAGGCGGATGGAGAGACTGGCAAGCTGCACGCGCTGGTCCGGCGACAGATCGTCCCGCGCCAACGCGGCCGCCAGATGTTGGTCCAACTGGTCCAGGGGGCCACTGCGCCCGAGCAGGACGCCGAAGTGCTGGAGCAGACGGACGAAACTCGCGCCCTCGTCCAGCGCCTGGCATTTGTGCAGGAGATTCAGCACGACCTCGACCTCGGCTGCCGGGCTCACCGGCGCAGCGCGGGCATTGCGGGGGGTAGCGATCAAGTGGTTGGTATAGGCCCGTAACGTCTGCCGCAGGCGACGGCGGGCCGACGGCGTGTTGAGGAGCGGGGCGGGACCAGCCGTCATTCCTCGTTTTCTTCCTCCAAGAGCTTCAGCTTGCGCTCCAGGAACCGGTAGGTCAGGCGGTGCAGGCTGTAGACCGGGTCCAGAGCCGGGGAGACCTGGAGTAGACTCAGAGCCGCGAGTTCATCCACGGCCCCTGCGAGCGCGGTGTCGTCGCACCGGTCGCCCCCCGACTCGGCCGCGACGCGAAGACCCGTCCAGGTGGCGCCGGCCGGGGGCAGGAGCACCAGGCCCAACAGGATCTGTTGGGCGCGCTCCGAGAGCAACTGCCACGAGGTGTCGTACACGTGGGCAAACAGACGGTGCATCGAGGGTTCACGCTTGTGTAAACCTTCGAGCACGGGGCTGGCCGGGAGGTATCCGGTCTGGGCGACCACCAGTTTGAGAGCCAGGGGATTGCCGCCAATGTGGCGGTAGAATTCGCGGCCGGTCGAGTCGTCGAGCGGCTCGATCCGCAACCGTTGCGCTTCGAGATGCATCAGGCGGAGGGCGTCCTCTACGCCCAGCTCCCGCAGCTCCACCGGTTGGACGTTCGTCTGATCGATGCGGTGGCGGCTGGTGATGAGGAGTTGAGCTACCGGCGCCAACACGTTCGCGATGGTGAGGGCGAGGGACACCTCGTCGGGCGTTTCGACGTTGTCAATCACCACGACCGACGGCTCCCAGGCCAACCGCCCGGCCAGCAAGCGCAGCCGTTGCTCGTTGCCCGGCAGCGCGTTGACCGGTTCATCCAACTGCTCACCAAGCTGGCTCAGCACCTGGTCGAGGGCGTAGCGTTCCCGCCGTCCTTCAGGCAGGCCTGCCGGGCCGTCGCCCTGCGCCACGGTCGCCCAGAGAATCCGCTCGATGGCCGGTTGATGCTCCGCCAGCCAGTGGACCAGCGCCTCGCGCGCCAGGCTGGTCTTGCCCAGGCCGCCGAGACCGGTGATTGCCAGGGGGTAACCCGGCCTGGACAGGCTCGACGTCAGGGTCTGGGCGAGGAAGGTGAGATGTTCTTCGCAGCCGACCAACTCGCGGTACGTTGGGGGCGGCAAGAGGGCCATCAACGCGCGACGCCGGGAGGCACTCGCCGTACCGGCCTGCGCCTCCATCTCAGCCACAATGGTCGCGAGGGCAGCGAGCGCCTTGTGCTGGCGTTCGTAGAAGGTCGAGATACCGATCCGGCGCTCATCGGTCAACTCTCTCACCAGGCGTCCCTGGCGAAAGCGCAGGCGCAGGAGGTCGGCGGCCGCAGGCTGGTCGCGGTCCAACTGAGCCAGGGCCTGGTCCACGAGCCGGCGCACGGCCAGCCCCGTGGCGTGCGCCGCCATGAGTGAGGACACCGCGAGCCCCCGGCGGAGGTGCCGGGTGATTTGCAGGCTCGCCAGTTGGACGGCTTCTAAAGCCTCCAAATCGTGGTAAGCATTCAGTGCGTCGAGAACCGCTGCCGTCAGGTTTTGATCGTCCATCAAGGCTGCATCCGCTCTGCGACTCGAATCCAGCAGCACAGGGGTGACGGGGCACCAGGCGGAGGGGCGGGCAACAGAGAAAAGGCGGAGATTTTCCGGAACCACCACCGGCCGGTTTTCACCCTATACTGTAGAGCTGATTTTTATTTCGTCAAGGCCCGGTGAGGTGATTCAGGAGTTTTCCCTTGATCTTCGAGGATTCGATCCTGGTGACGTATCTCCGAAGCGGCGAGCCACAACGCGTCAAAGCGGCCTGGGCTGCCTGGTACGATCGTGATGTGGGGGCCGTACGGCGCGCGCTCCGCCGGGCGGCCAGGCAGGGGGTAGACATCGAAGGGTTCTCCCACGATGCGTTCGTCGTGGCCGTGCGCGGGATTCAATCGAGCCGCTTCCGCTACCGTCAGGGAAAGTTGCGCCGGTACGTGTGCGTGATCGCTCTCAACCTCCTGCGAGCCGAGTGGCGCGGGCGAGCCTCGTCCGAGATCCCGCTCACTGCGCTCTCGCGGCACGATGAGGGGCAGGCCGCAGAATGGGTCGCCGAGCCAACGGTGGCTGGGCCGGAGGCGGCGGTGGAGCAGCGCCAGTTCGAGCAGTGGCTGGCCGGCCGGGTACGTGCCGGGTTGGCCGAGCTAGCCCTCGAAGAGCGCCGCCTTCTCCTGGCCTACCACCTCGACGGCC
>DOUV01000659.1:0-7447 GCA_003520455.1 Chloroflexota bacterium
CGGGAGGCGCAGGCGGCCCACACCCAGGCGGCGCGAGCTCTGGCCGAACTCGGGCTGGCGCTGCACCCTGCCAAGACCCGCGTAGTTCACTTCGACACGGGCTTCAAATTCCTGGGAAGGTTCTTCCTACGGGGTGAGGTCCACACGCTATGAAGCGACAGGTGGGGAGTGCGCCCGATGAGAGCTGGGCGACGAATGGTGGGCACAACGATCGGGATAGGCCCGACACGAAACCCTGCACGTCTCGCGGAGAGGGGGCATGATGGAACGGTTTGTGGTTCACGTGGATGGTGCGGTGGGACCGGATGGGGGAAGGCGGGGCGCCGGGCTGGCCGCGGTGATCCGCGACGAGGAAGGACGGATCCGGCACTTGCTGAAGGAGTGGCTGCGCGGGCCGGTGACGAACGTCGAAGCGGAGTACGGGGCGCTCCTGCTGGCGCTCCGTGCGCTGGTACCAATGGCCCCGTGTGAGGTCGTGATCCGGTCGGACAGCCAGGTGATGGTCAACCAGATCGTCGGCCGGTACCGGGTGGGCAGTGCCGGGCTGCGTCCCCTGCACCAGGAGGCGTGCGCCCTGATCCAGGGTTTTCCCCGTGTGGAGGTCGAATTCGTGCCGCGCGAGCAGAATCGGCTGGCCGATGCCCTGGCCTGGGAAGCGGCCAACGGGTGGGAGCAAAAGGAGGTCTGACTTCAATGGCGACTGTGTATCTGACGGAGCAGGGCACCGTATTGAGCAAGCAGGGGGAGCGACTGATCATCAGCAAGGACGGCCGGATCGTCTCGGAAATTCCGCTGCTCAAGGTCGAGCAGGTTCAGATCCGCGGCCGAGGGATCACAGTCACGACGCCGGCGCTCGTGGCCTTGGCCGCACGCCGCATCGATGTGGTGTATCTGACCCAGCGAGGGCGCTTTTTGGCGCGGGTCAACGGCGGCGGAACGAAGCACGGCGAGTTACGCCTCAAGCAGGCGCGGCTGATCGACGACCCGGCGCGGACGCTCGTCCTGGCGAGGCAGATCGTGGCGGGCAAGCTGGCCAACCAGCGAGCGCTCCTGGACCGGGTGCGCCGCGCGGCACCAGCCCAGGTCACGCAGGCCCTGGCGGGGATCCATGCGATGGCCGCACGGGTCGGCACGGCGCGCGACCTCGACACACTGCGTGGATTCGAGGGCCAGGCGGCCGTTGCCTACTGGAGCGGATTCCGCGCGCTGCTGCGGGGCACCTGGGGCTTCGAGAAGCGCGCCTACCACCCGCCGCCCGATCCGATCAATGCTCTCCTGAGCTTCGGGTATACCCTGTTGCTCATCGAGATTCACGGGGCGGTTCAGACGATCGGACTCGAACCGCACCTGGGAGTGCTGCACGCGCTGGACTACGGGCGGCCATCTCTGGCCCTCGATCTGGAGGAAGAGTGGCGGCCGATCATTGTGGATGCGATGGTCTTGGGGCTGATCAACCGCGGGGAGATCGCGGCGGAGGAGTTCGAGCGTACCGACGAAGAGGGTCCCGATGTCTTCTTGCGCGACGAGGGACGCAAGACCTTCCTGCGCGCCTATGAAAGCCGGGTGAACGAGCGCGCCCCCTACTCTCAGACGGGCAACGCCGAGACGTTCCGGAGGATGTTTCTGCTCCAGGCACAGGCCTTCGCGCGCGCGGTGCTTGAACCTGGAGTACCGGTGTACCAGCCGTACACAGGCTAAGCGTCTGGCCAATGCGACCGTTGGGCGCGGGCCGGCCCGCGCCCAACGGTGCTGTGGCGATGGATCGAACGGAGGGGAGATGTTCATCGTCGTGAGCTACGATATCCCGGACGACCGGCGACGGATGAAGCTGTTCAAGCTGCTCAAAGACTATGGGCGCCACACTCAATACTCGGTCTTCGAGTGCGACCTCCGCCCGCAGCAATTCGCGGAACTGCGGCGCAGGATTCGCGAGCTGGTCGACGCGCGGCAAGATCATGTGCGCTTCTACTCGCTGTGTGCGGCGGACGTACGCTCAATCCGACACATCGGCGGCGGCGCACCGGCCGTCGATCCCCAGTTCTACCTTCTCTGACTCGTAAGGCGGCCGAGATGCGACGTGTCTGCCATCTGAGCAGGCAGGAGCGTCGGACTGACGGGCGGACGGCCGTCTGGCAGCGTGAGAAGGGGGCGTGAGCGCCTGCCAGGGGAGAACTGGGATAGGGGGGCCGCGCGCACGATATGAGGACGAGTGCGTGCGCGAGACAAACAGAGCCGGACCTCGATGGCGGTCAGGATGAGCGTCACTGGGTTCGTCGTCGTGGGCCTCCCTGAGCCCAGCCCGGGTGGCCGCGGACTCGCGTTTCGGGCGGCCACCGTTCTGAACACGGACACGACTGGATGCAATATCTATTTCATCTCAATTCTCGATGAAATAAGTATTGCATATCGAGCCGGATTTTGGTAGACTGCTGCTGACTCAAGGAACGCTCTATGCCCCCCGACTCGGAACTCCACAAGCGCATTCAGGGCCACCTGTCGGCCCTCTCGCCCAAGCAGCAGCAGCTGGCGCGCCTGGTCCTGGACGAGCCGGCGTTCGTCGCCCTTGTTTCGGCGCAGGCCCTGGCGGAGCGGGTTGGCGCCAGCGCGGCCACGGTGGTCCGCTTCTGCCAGGCCCTCGACTACGAGGGCTACCCCGACCTCCAGGCCGCCATCCGCGACGAACTCCCCTTCTTTCGCACCCCGCTCCAGCGGGCCGAACAGCTTCGCAGCCTGCAACCCGGCGAAGACCTGGTCCAACGGGTCTTCGAGCAGGACCTGCACAACCTGGAGCGAACCAGAGAATCGCTGAATGTGGCGACCTTCGAGCGGGCCGTCGAGGCGTTGTGCCGGGCCGACCGGGTCCTGGTCGTCGGAGCCGGGCTCTCGTCGGCGCCGGCCCTTTTCTTCGGACACTCGTTGCGCGTGCTGGGCTTTCACGCGCAGGCAATCCTCGCCGGGGGCATCCCCTTCGCCCTGGAGTTGGCCCGCCTCGGCCCGGAGAGCGTCTACGTCGGTATCAGCCTCTGGCGCTACGTCCGTGAGACCGTCGAAGGGATGCACCGGGCGCGCGAGCAGGGCGTTCACACGATCGCCATCACCGATAGCCTGGTCTCGCCGCTCACCGAACTGGCGGACGAGACTTTTGTCGCCGTTACCGACAGTGTCGCCCAGAGCCGGTCACCAACGGCCCTGATCGCACTGCTGGATGCTTTCATCGCGGCGATCTCCTTCCAACGGCCCGACCAGGTGGTCGCCAGTCTGCGCCAGGTGGATGAAATCTACCGCACCAGCGGCCTCGTGATCGACTCGTGGTCCCAGGGCCGGGATCAGGCCTGAGCCGGCCGCGAGAGACGCGCGGGGCGCGGTGACACATCCCTCGCGCACTGAGCCAGAGATGGCCGGGGAATCACCAAGGAATCTTCAGACGGCTCCACCACGGAGGCCTTTCAATCTGAGACGCTGTGGCGGGGAAGCCGTTCGCCTTCCTCGACCCACATCCCGTGATCCAACTCATTCCAAAGGAGGACCCCATGAGATTGTCGCTCCGGACGCTGCTGGCTGTCACGCTGCTCTGTTTTCTCGCCGTCGCGTTCGCAGCCTGTACGCAGCAACCTCAGACGGTTGAGAAGGTTGTGACGCAGGTCGTGGAGAAAGAGAAGGTCGTCACGCAGGTCGTCGAGAAACAGGTCGAGAAGGTCGTCACCCAACAGGTGGAGAAAGTCGTGACCGCGACGCCGGTGCCGGGTCGCAGCACCCTGGTCGTCGCGCTGGCGGGAGCGCCGACGTCGTTGGATCCCGCCGATCACCGCAGCCGCCAGTCGGAAACGGTCATCCGCAACATGTTCGATGGCCTGGTCACGCGCGATACCCGAAGTGGGGTGCACCTGGAATTGGCCGAGTCGGCCGAGTTGGTCGACCCGACCACCTGGGAGTTCAAGCTGCACAAGGGCGTGAAGTTCCACGATGGCAGCGAGATGACCGCCGACGACGTGGTCTTCACGTTCGAGCGCATCATCAAAGAGAACATGATCGAATACCCCGAGCCCCACACCTCGCCGCGCAAGGGTCTGATCGCGCCGCTCGAGTCGGTGGAGAAGGTTGACGACGCCACCGTCCGGTTTCACCTCTCGGCGCCCTGGCCGCCGGCCATGCAGCTCTTCGTCCACCAGCAGATCGTGCCCAAGGCCTACCTGGAGAAAGTCGGGACCAAGGGTTTCGTCGAGCAGCCCATCGGCACCGGTCCCTTCAAGTTTGTGGAGGGCCAGCTCGACGACCAGATCGTGATGGAGCGCTTCGACGACTACTGGGGCGGCGCGCCCGACCTCAAACCGGTCGGACCCGCCTGTGTGCCACGCGCCGTGTTCCGCGTGATTCCGGAGGCCAGCACCCGTGTAGCGGCACTGCTGGCCGGCGAGGTCGACATCATCCAGGCGGTGCCCCCTGAGCTGGTCGCGACCCTCGAACAGACGCCGGGCGTCGTGGTCAAGACCGCACCGGGCACCCAGCCGAAGTGGATGGAGCTGAACGTCAATCAGGCACCGTTTGACGACAAACGCGTTCGCCAGGCACTAAACTACCTCGTCGACAAGGAACTGCTGATTGAGGAGCTCTACGGCGGCCGGGCGGTCGCATTGGGTGGTCCACTCTCGCCCTTCAACAACTACGCCGACCCCAGCCTCAAGCCCTACGCGTACGATCCGGAGAAGGCCATGAGTCTGTTGGCGGAGGCCGGGATCAAGGACAGCAATGGCGATGGCAAGCTGGAGTGGAACGGCCAGCCATGGGCCTTCGGTGTGGACAGCCTGGAGGAGCATCGCTCCCTGGCTGAGGCCGTCGTCGCCCAGTTGCAGACTGCCGGTATTGATGCCAACCTCCGGCTGTGGGAATACAGCGTCGTCAAGCCGCTCCTGCAAGCCGGCGAGCGCTCGGCCTACCTGGACGACTGGGGCGACTCGGCCTTCGACCCGGTCGGTCACATGGAAGCCAAATGGCACGGCGTGGTCGAGGGCAGCCCGTACGGCCGCGGCAACTTCTCAGGCTACAACAACGAGCGCGTGAATGAGCTCATCAAGATGGGTGAGACTGAGACCGACGAGGCCAGCCGCCACGAGATCTACAACGAGGCCCAGGCGATCATCTACGACGAGGCGCCGGCCGTCTTCCTGATCCTGCCCGAAGAGGTCGAGGCCAGTTCCGATCGCGTGAGCGGCTGGGAACCGGCCTCAGATAGTCGCATCAATCTGCACGACGTGTGCTTGAAATAAGAGACCATTGGAACTCGGGAGAACTCGGGGGACCTCATCCCCCGAGTTCCTCCCAGTTCCCACATCCGGCCAGTCTCTGAGTTTGATATCCAATGAGGACGATCAAGGTTTTAGAGCGCCTGCTGGCGACCATCCCGATCATGCTGGGCGTGGCCATCCTGGTTTTCATCTTTATGCGCCTGACGCCGGGTGATCCTGTGGACATCATGATGGGCCAGGGCGGCGCGGTCTCAGCCGGCGAGGTCGAGCGGCTGCGCAGCGAGTTCAACCTCGATAAGCCGATGCACGTGCAGTTGGGTCTCTTCCTGGCGGACCTGGCCCGCGGCGACCTGGGCAACTCGTTCACCAAGCAGCAGCCGGTGAGCAGGTTGATCGCCGACCGGCTGCCGGCCACGATCGAGCTGGCGCTTGGCGCCCTGATCTTCGGATTGGCCGTCGCCTTCCCGATCGGGATCATCTCCGCGGTCAAGCAGAACTCGCTCGTCGATCGTCTGAGCATGGCCGGCGCGTTTCTAGGCATCTCGATGCCCGCCTTTTGGCTGGGGATCATCTTGATCCTGATCTTCTCGGTGAAACTGAGGTGGTTGCCGGTCCAGGGGCGCATCGCGACCGATGCCGGGCTGCACCAGGTCACCGGATTCTACGTGCTCGACAGCCTTCTCACCGGCAACCGGACCGCCCTGGTCAGCAGCCTCAAACACTTGATCTTGCCATCGATCAGTCTGGGCGCCGCGGTGGCGGCGATCGTCGCCCGCGTGCTGCGCTCCAGCATGTTAGAGATCCTGCGGGCCGATTATGTCAAGCTCGCCCGGGCCAAGGGCGCCAGCGAGCCGGTCGTGGTGATCAAGCACGCTCTGCGCAACGCCCTCATCCCGACGGTGACCGTGGTGGGCCTGCAGGTCGGCGTCCTCCTGGGCGGCAATATGATCGTCGAGACCGTGTTTGGCTGGCCGGGCCTCGGGCGCCTGGTCGTCGACGCCATCTTCAACCGCGACTTTCCGCTGGTGCAGGGTGCCGTCATGGTCTACGCACTGACCTTCGTGGTGGCCAACCTGGTGGTCGACGTGCTCTACACCTACCTGAACCCCCGGATTGGGCTATAGGAGGTCTTGCCATGACGACTGCTGCGCCCTCCCACGGCCGGTCCGCCTGGCGGTACACCCTGGCCATTCGGTGGAAAAGGTGGTGGCACGACACGGCCAGCTTCTGGGACCAGCTGCGCGAGCACCCCGTCGCACTGATTGCCGGGCTGGTCGTTGTCGCCTACATCGTCATGGCCCTCTTCGCACCGCACCTCACGACGCACAGTCCGGTGCGTGGCAACCTGCGCGAGCGGCTGGAGCCTCCCGCATGGGAGGCCCAGGGCGACTGGACCCATCCCTTCGGCACCGATGCCCAGGGCCGCGACATTCTGACGCGGATTATCTACGGTGCCCGGGTGTCGCTGTTGGTCGGTTTTCTGTCGGTTGGGATCTCGGTCGTCGTTGGGCTTCTGCTGGGTGCGCTGGCCGGTTACTACCGCGGGCGGCTCGACACCACGTTGTCGCGCTTTACCGACCTGCTGATGGCCTTCCCGTTCCTGATATTCGCTATCGGCGTGATGGCCTTCATGGGCCCAGGCTTTACGAATCTGATTCTGGCGTTGACGTTCAAAGGCTGGGTCGAGTTCTTCCGGCTGGTGCGCGGCGAGATGATGAGTGAGAAGACTCGGGAGTATGTCGAAGCGGCGCAGGTGGCCGGGTTGCAGCACTGGCAGATCATCCTCAACGAGATTCTGCCCAACATCGTGCAATCTGTGTTCGTCCTGGCGACCCTGCGGATGGGCTACATGATCATCACCGAGGCCAGCCTGAGTTTCTTGGGCCTCGGCATCCAGCCGCCTACCCCCGCGTGGGGCAGCATGGTGGCGGACGGGCGCAATACACTGCTCAACGCCTGGTGGGTCTCGACGATGCCCGGCCTGGCCATCGTCGGCCTCGTTTTGGCGATCAACCTGTTCGGTGAGGGTCTGCGCGACATCCTCGACCCGCGGCTCAAAGTGGAGTGAGGGCTCATTTCAGAAACAGGTTTGCCGGGGCTTGCGTGGGGACTCGGGGGAACTGAAATCGATTGCGCAGTCGGACAGCGTTTCCGAGTTCTTCCCACGGGCGGTTGTTCTCTTCTAGAGCACCGGTCACGTCATC
>DOUV01000659.1:7489-9167 GCA_003520455.1 Chloroflexota bacterium
CTGGTTCGCAGCCGGTGCCCGCCGCTGTCACCGTCGTCGGAGCGCGCTTTGGACAAGTACGGTCCCTACCAGACTTCGGAAGTCTGAGTCCTTGACCGGTGCTCTAGTAGTCTGGAAGCGAGGAATGATGCCTTCCGAAGGCGAGGCTGTTCTCGAGCTTCGCGATCTCACAACCGTCTTCCCTACGCGGCGCGGTGAAGTCCGCGCTGTCGATGGGGTGAACTTGACTCTCGTGCCGGGTCAGATTCTAGGCCTGGTGGGTGAGTCCGGGTGCGGCAAGAGCACCGTGCTCCTGTCGATCCTGCGCCTGATCAGCGGCTCCGGCCGTATCGAGAAGGGCCAGATCCTGCTGAACGGGCGCGACCTGCGGGCCGAGCCGCGCCACGCGATGCGCAGCATCCGCGGCAAAGAGATCGCCATGATCTTCCAGGACCCGCTCAGCACCCTCAATCCGGCCTTCCCGGTGGGCGAACAGATCCGCGAATCGCTGCGGCTACACAACATGGTGCCGGGGTTGCCCTGGCCACTGGACCGCCGGAGGCGCTCGGCCGAACGGCGCCGCGCGCTCGAGGTGATGCAGGAGGTCGGGATCCCCGTGCCGGAGGCGCGCTACCACGCCTATCCGCACGAGTTCAGCGGCGGCATGCAGCAGCGGGCCCTCATTGCCATCGGCCTGGCCTGCCGGCCGACAGTGTTGCTCGCCGACGAGCCGACCACGGCGCTCGACGTGACCATCCAGGCGCAGATCCTGCACCTGATGATCGAGCTCCAGAAGGAGTTCGGCATGGGCATGATCCTGATTACCCACGATCTCGGCATCGTTGCCCGTGTCGCCGACAAGGTCGCCGTCATGTATGCCGGCCAGATCGTCGAGAGCGGCACGGTGAACGAGGTGTTCGACAATCCGATGCACCCTTACACGCAAGGCCTGCTGCGCTGCATCCCGGTGCCCGGCAAGACCCGGCGCGGCACGCATCTGGGCTCGATCCCCGGCATCGTGCCGTCGCTGATCGGCGACATCCACGGCTGCGCCTTCGCCAATCGCTGCCGTTATACCTTCCAGGACTGCCTGACTACCGATGTGCCGCTGGCCGAGACCAGCCCGGGGCGCGGCTATCGCTGCCTGCTGAGCGCCGGACAATGCATCGAGAACGCGAAGGAGGTCGCGTGATGACGGATACGCCACCCGTTCTCGAAACCCGCGACCTGCACTGCACCTTCCATGTACGTCAGGGCATGTTCAAGCCGAAGAAGCCGCTGCACGCGGTGAACGGCGTCTCGCTGAAGGTGAACAAGGGTGATGTGCTGGGGCTGGTCGGCGAATCCGGCTGTGGCAAATCCACCTTCGCGCGCATCCTGCTGGGGTTGCAGATGGCGACCTCCGGCGATGTGCGGATCGACGGGCAGGCGACCACCGCCTTCACCCGCAAGCAGATCGCGCGGCGCATCCAGCCGATCTTCCAGGATCCCTATTCCTCGCTGAACCCGCGCAAGACCATCGGCACCATCATCACCCTGCCGCTCAGCGTGCATGGCGTCGGCGATCCCGCCTCCTGGCGCGGCACGGTGGAGCGGATGATGGACCTCTGCGGCCTGCCGAAGAGAGTTTATGACAGCTATCCCAACCAGCTCTCAGGCGGCCAGCGCCAGCGCGTCGCCATCGCCCGCGCGCTGGTCA
>DOUV01000659.1:9223-9393 GCA_003520455.1 Chloroflexota bacterium
ATCTGCGACGAACCGACCTCGGCACTCGATGTCTCGGTGCAGTCGCAGATCCTGAACCTGCTGCAGGATCTGCGCGGCGAGCTGGGGCTGACCTATGTCCTCATCAGCCATAATCTGGCGGTGGTCGAGCATATGGCGACCTCGGTCGCGGTCATGTATCTCGGCCGCAT
>DOUV01000659.1:9464-10206 GCA_003520455.1 Chloroflexota bacterium
CGAGGCGCTGCTGGCCTCGGTGCTGACGCCGGAGCCGGGCAAGGGCGTGCCGGACGCACAGCTTGGGGCGACCTTCCCGAATCCGATCAACCCGCCGTCCGGCTGCACCTTCCATACGCGCTGCCCGAAGGTCATGGAGATCTGCCGGCAGGTGCCGCCACGGCAATTGCTCATCGATGGCAGCAGCGTCGAGTGCCATCTGCACGATGCAGACGCCAACGCCGCCTGAGGAGACCCCAGCAGATGATCCGGCACATCGTGTTCTTTTCGGTGAACAACCCGGAACATCTGGACGAGGTCGAGGCGGGGCTGAAGCTGCTGACGCAAAGCCCCTACCCGGCCGTGCTGGAGGTGCGGCGCAATCTGCGCCGCGACCTGTTCGGCAACGAGGTCGATCTCGTCGTCTATGGCGAGTTCGAAAGCCAGGCGGCGCTGGATTCCTACAAGCAGGACCCGCTCTACCAGCGCTCGATCGACCGCGTGCGCCCGTTGCGGGAACTGCGCATCGCGGCCGATATCGAGGGCTGAGCCCGGCAATGACGGGAAAGAAGACAAAGGCCGGTGCGCTGCGCTGGCTGCGCCCGGATTATCGGGTGCCGCGCCTTGCCCGGCCCGGCGAGACGGCGCGCCAGATCGAGGCGGCGCTGATCGCCCCCGACGCGAAATCGTCCAAGCCCTCCTACCCGGCCGGCGACAATGTGGCGCCGACCGCCGCCGTGCTGGCGGCTCTGGCCCGCATGGG
>DOUV01000658.1:0-2957 GCA_003520455.1 Chloroflexota bacterium
GACGAGATTTGAGCTCGGCATACGACCCACCGTATTCTCAGCCCTGATCCGGAGTCGCACCGGCTCGTCCTTCCCCGTCCGCAGCAATGCCCTGGCGACCTCGCGGGAGACGGCAATCCCTGGGACCGGAGCGGTCTGCCCCCAACCCAGGCTCCCAGTTTCGGGCAGGTGGCCTCCTTCGTCTCGCACCCAGATGAAGCCTGCGGCCCCGGCCCGAACCGCCTGCATGTATTTCTCGACCCGATGCATACGGCGGCGGATGTAGACTGGCGACTTGTTGGTGACCATCACAATGCGGTCGGCAATGCGACCGGCCAGACAGGCATAGTCGCCCGGAGTACCGTGACCCAGGTTCAGCAGCTCTCCCTCGATTGCGCCTGAGGGACTGCCCGGCAATGCCAGGCAGTCGAAGTGCCGCGGCGTCGGGCTAACCACCTCCAGACTGGCACTGTTTCGCTGCCAGCCCTGAAACTCGAAGTGCTCAGCATGCACCTGGTGGAGGCCGTACTGCCGCATGAGCGCTAGGAGAAAGTCGCGCGCCCGCCGCTCCCCCTCTGAGCCGGTGAAACGATGGTCGGCAACCTCGCACAGCGTGACCAGGTTGTCATAAACAGTGGTGGAGATCCAAATCTCGCCGATGATCTCTTTGTCAGCGGCGAGGATGGCCTGCCTGTCGTTAATCATCTGGGATTGTCTCTTTCCATCAATCATTCTCGGCAACAGCTACGCAGGTGAGTCGTCTCCGCATCCATCGATCAGTTCGGTTATCAACCGCCCCAGACGCTGAATGCCTTCTGGGATCTGCGCCAAAGGGGTGTTGACGAAGCAGAGGCGCAGGGTGTTTTCCCCGCCGCCTGCGGCGAAGAACGACGCGCCCGGGATGAACGCGACCTGTTGCGCCAGCGCCCGCTCGAGGAGGAGACTTGCATCGAGGCCCACCGGCAGAGTCACCCAGATAAAGTATCCCCCACAGGGTGTCGTCCACTTCACGGCCGGGGGGAAGTACAGCCGCATCGCCGCCAGGATGGCTTCCAGTTTCTCGCCGTAAACAGTGACCATCGTCTCCCGGTAGCGGTCGAGCATCCCCTGGCGGGCCATCTCAGCGGCGAGACGCTGGACCAGGTGATTGGTGGAGCGGTCGGCCGAGAGTTTCTCCAGGCGCAGCGTCTCGACGACCGGACTCGGGGCCAGGAGCCAACCCAGGCGCAATCCCGGCGCCAGGATCTTGGAGAAGCTGCCGATCATGATCACGTTTGCTTCCCCATCGAGGGCGAGGAGTTCAGGTGGAGCGGTGCCCCGATAGCGCAACTCGCCGTAGGGATCGTCGGTCACCAGCGGCAGGCCAAACTCCCGTGCGATAGCTAACAACCGCCGACGACGCGCCAGGGACAAATCCACGCCGGTGGGGTTGTGGCAGGTCGGCATCGTGTAGAGGAACTTGGCTCGCTGCTGGAGCAGAGTCGCCGCCAGGCTCTCGACCTGAAGACCCTCGTCGTCGACTGGAACGGTAATGAATCTGGCACCGTACTTGGCAAAGACCTCCAGCGCGCCGGAGAAGGTCGGGTCCTCCACGATGACTGCATCGCCCGGGTCCAATAGCATCTCCGCCACCAGGTCCAGGCCCTGAATCGAGCCGCTGAGGACGAGCATGTTCTCCTCTTGGGCCGGCACGTTTCCCCTCCTGAGCTTCTCGGTCAGATAGCTCTTGAGGAGCCCGTCGCCCGCGGGCGGGGCGTGTTGCAGCACCTCCCGACCCTGCTCCGCCATAACGTGGTCGAGGGCGAGTCGGATGTCCTCCACAGGGTAGAGCGCCGGGTCTGGCAGCCCGGCGAAAAAGGAGATGACGTTTGGGTCGCCCATAATGCGGCGCAAGTCCATGGTGACGGAATCCTTCAACCAACGGACTCGGGAGGAATAGAACTCGTCCCAGGCAATGCTCATCGCGAATTCCTGTCCCGCCTCGTCTCGAGGCGGCATTCGGCGCCAGGCAGCGGACCGGGTTCCCGGCACGGACACACGGGCACCTGAGCTGGCCGCAGCGGCGAGGACGGATATCGAAGTCTGTCGGATCGTCAGCGCGACTCGACGGCTGCCAACCAGGGTCGGAACTCCCGGCTGGACAGCGGGCCGCATGCGTGTGTCATACCAGCCGGGCCAGCACATCGTCGGTCGACTGGACCATCCCGAAAGACCTGGCGAACGCCAGCAGCGCCGCGTTGTGGGCAGTGTGATCCATCGTCGCACAGGCGTCATCGACCAACACACAGCGGTAGCTCCGGTCGGCGGCATCACGGGCCGTGGTTTCGACGCAGACATCCGTGGCTGTGCCGACGATGACGAGACTCTCCACACCAAGGTTGCGTAGGAGCTGGTCGAGGCCGGTGGAGTTGAACGCGCCGAACGATGTCTTGTTGATGACCAGCTCGCCCGGGCGGGGTTGCAACTCCTCAACCACATCGTGTTCCCAATGGCCCTTCGCCGGCATCGCGACCGGCCCCCCGCTCTTCCGCCGCTTCACCAACCGCCGCTTGATGATGTCCGAGAGGTCACTCCCGTCCGCCAGTTCCGGTCCGACGGTCAGGTAGACGACCGCCAGCCCGCGGGCTCGAAATCCCGCCAGGAGACGCTGTATGTTGGGGATGACCAACTCCTCGATGCGCGAGTAGAAGTAGTCCGCGATGGCAGGGTAGTGGGCTGAGATGAAGCGCCCCATCTCGACGTCACGCCGCACGCCCCAGTTTTGCATGTCCACCACCAGAAGGGCAGTTCTCTCGGGCCTTACCTCAAAACTCGGACGGTACATCGGCCATTTGGCAAGCTCTGCTTTCCAATCCATAGCATTCGCCTCAAGGGGACTCCTGGTTTCTCCTAGCGTGCCGGTCAAGGACTCAGACTTCCGAAGTCTGGGAGGACCGTGCTGGCCCACAGCGCGCGCCGACGACGGTGACAGAGGCGGG
>DOUV01000658.1:3039-4229 GCA_003520455.1 Chloroflexota bacterium
ATGACGTGACCGGTGCTCTAGACGGGGTACCCAAACGAGACGACCTGGTCTGGGTGTACCCTGCCGGGTGTAACCGGGGGGTTTCACATTGACTCTCCATTTCACGCTGGCCACCTGCTCGAAGGGCTCGATTGGTTCAGGCCGCGGGCCGCGCTTAGGCACACGGGTGTGGCCGTTGGTTCCGACTGACCCTTCCTCTCCCTGAGCACCCTCGTTTGATGCGACGCCTCTAGCTCAAGCCCTGATCCGATGACTTTTAGCTTGCCGCATGAGCGGCATGCAGGGTGTAGATGTCTTCGCTCAGGGCGGCGACGTTCTGACAGGCTTCCAGGGTCTCGATCCGATCAGCGAGGGCGCACGCGGCGGTTGCCCCCAAGACCGGCTCGACCAATCCGGTGAACTTTGCAATCACTGCTGCAAGCGGCATGAAGTTGCGGGGATCACCCTGCGGGATGCTCGCGCTTGATTCATGGCAGGTCCCATCGGTCAACTCGACCCGCACAGTCGTCGGGTACAGGCGCTTGTTAAAGTTGAAGTAGACCTTGTCGGCCGCGGGATCGGGACCCACAGTGAGCTTGCGCGCCGTACGGATCACCTTTGGGTCGCGCAGCAACGCTGGGTCTTGCCACTCGTACCCCGGCCGCCGGCCGAGAAGGACCATCGCGACGGCGTAGGGCAGGCTGTATTGGGCATCCAACACTGTCTGCGGTTCGAATTCCTGGAAGTTGCTCAGGCGAGTAAACCCACGCACGTGGACGCGGGCAACATCATCGGCCCGCAGGGCGTGAGTCTGCATGATCTGAGTCAGCACGTCCAGGGTGGTGTGCAGGTAGCGGCAGCAGGGGTAGGGCTTGAGCGACACATCCAGGATGTGATAGTGATCGCCCAGCCCAGCTACCAACTTTTCTTGAGCGTAGCGATCCGAACCCACGCGCATCCACAGGCGAGCCTGGGGGTCGAAGATGGCCGGCGAGGCAAAGATCCCCGTCCGGGCCAACTCCGTGGCCAGCACCCCGCCCAGGCAGACCCAGCCGGCGTTATTTTTCATCGAACTCAGTGGTCGCTGATCCAACAGTCCCATCAGACTGGCGGGCACCGGCGCGTGTTCCGCGGCGATCCCGTAGGCCCGGGCGACCGACGACGCGTCCAGACCCAGCACCGCCGCGGCCGCGGTGGTGGCGGCGAAAATT
>DOUV01000657.1 GCA_003520455.1 Chloroflexota bacterium
TGCGCCTCGTCGCCCGGCTGGATACCGGCGCGGCTACCGTGGCGGCGGCGAACGTTCCGGTGGTCGACCTCCCCAACACCGCGCTCACGGGTGTTGCCGAGCACACCGTCTCATTGATCCTGGCGCTCAGCCGCCGCCTGCTGTGGGTTGCCCGCCAGACGGCCGACCGGCAGTGGCTTCCCGGCCGCGACCAGCCGATTCTCACCGACCAGCGCCGCTATACCTACAACTGGGTCGGCCTGGAAGATTTCGGCACCCTCTACCGCAAAACCGTCGGCATCGTCGGACTCGGCTATATCGGCCGAGCGACGGCCGCGCGCCTGCGCCCCTTCGGCGTGCGCCTGCTCTACACCCGACGCCACCGTTTAGCGCCGGATGAGGAGGCCTGCCTGGGTGTGCAGTGGCACGAATTGGATGACCTCCTGCGTGAGAGCGACTTCGTAAGCCTCCACCACCGCTTCCAGGAGGGGCCGGAGGGCAATGACAAACAGTTCGGCGCCCGTGAGTTTGGGCTCATGAAGCCAACGGCCTACTTCATCAACACGGCGCGCGGCCGGATGGTGGACGAGGAGGCCCTGGTCGAGGTGCTGCGCTCCGGCCGCATTGCCGGCGCCGGGCTCGACGTCTTCCGCTTCGAGCCCCTCCCGGCGGACCACCCGCTGCTCTCTCTGGCCGGCGACAAGGTGATTCTCACCGCCCACGTCGCGGGCGCACCGGCGACCGAAGCCTGGCAGACCATCGCCCAAGAACTTTTCGAGCGGGTGCAGGCGATGCTGTAGCGCCCGCCGCGTTGATCAGACCAACCTGAGAACTGGAAGGAGATTCAGATGCCTGAGCCACCAGCCTGGCGATACCAGAAACTCATCAAGCCGCTCGTCGATCTGCCCACCGGGCATACCATTTTCACGGGGCGCGTTCTCACTTGCATGGGCGACGAGGTCATCGAGGATGGCTTCGTCGAGATCGAGGGCGACAAGATCAAGGCTGTCGGCCGCGGAGGGGATTTGGGTGAGCGCGGGGCGCCGGTGATCGAGACCGGCGGGACGATTCTGCCCGGCCTGTTCAACAATCACGCCCACCTGGCATGGGACGGTATCCACGACCTGGCGCGCCAGTCCATGGACGACTCGCCCGAAATCAGCGCCTATAAGTCGGCCAGCAACATGCTCATCAACCTCAAAGCTGGCATTACGACCGTGCGTGATCTTGGCATGAACAAAGCCAATATCGCCGCTAAACAGGCCGTGGAGCAAGGAATCTTCCCCGGCCCGCGGTTGCTCATCACCGGCGAGGCCATCATCCAGACTGGCGGGCATACCTACTGGTGCTGCCGTGAGGCGAGCGGACCCGACGAGATGCGCCGCGCCGTGCGCGAGCAGGTGCGGGCGGGCGCCGACCTGATCAAAATCATGGCCTGCCACGATACCCTCGAATTTACCGACGCCGAGCTGGAAGCGGTCATCGACGAGGCACACCGCAACGGCCTGCCGATCACAGCCCACGCAACGTTCAACGCAGCGATCCACCGTGTGGCCGCGTTTGGGGTGGACTGCATCGAGCATGGCGGCAGCATGACCGATGAGACGATCCAGCTTCTCCTCGACAAGAAGATCCCGATCGTCACGACCTTCGCACCGATCGTAATGCAGAGCCAACCCGAAGTCGCCCGCAAATTCAACATTCCGGAATGGAAAATCGCCGAGCGCCAACGGGCCGTGAACGACCCCAAGCGCTACGCCGGGCTGGTCAACGCGGCCAAAGCCGGCGTGTCGATCGCCTTTGGAACCGATGCCGGCAGCCCGGCCGTGGGCCACGAAGTGGTGGCCCCAGAAATGAAATTCATGGTTAAGCTGGGTGTCGTGGCGGACAACTATGCCGCTCTCCGGAGCGCGACGACTGTTTCCGCTCAGATCATCAATAAGGTGGGGGACAAACTCGGGACTCTGTCGGCCGGGAAACTGGCTGACGTGGTCGTGGTCGACGGCGATCCGCTGGAAGACCTGGACGCCCTCAATCGTGTCACGATGACCTACCTGGCCGGCAAGCGGATGGTATAGAGAGAGTGAGAGTGGGCGGGCGGCTTCGCCACACATCCGCCCCACAGAGCACATGAAAGGACAGAGAATGGAGGCAGCTTCCCCTCTCCGTATTCTGCAAGTTGGGCTGGGGAATCGGGGCCGTATGTGGGCGACGATCATCGACCGTCGGCCCGACACCGTGTGGAGCGGCGTGGTCGACGTAAACCCACAGACATTGGCGGCCTTCAGCGACCAACACCCTAAAATTCCCACCTTCTCCAGCCTTGAGACGGCACTCGAGCAGGCCGCGAGCGATGCCGTGCTGCTGGTCACTCCCCCCGATGGGCACCTCGCGCAGGCCCAGCGGGTCTTCGCGGCGGGCATGCCGCTCCTGGCGGAGAAGCCTCTGACCCTGGACATGCACGAGGCCATCAAAATCGTGGCTCTGGCCGAGGCTCTGGGTCTACCCCTGATGGTCGGACTCAATTTTCGCTACCTGCCTGTCAGCCGGAAGCTCCGCGAGTTGGTCCTGGCCGAGGCCTTTGGGGCGCCGGGGTTCGGCCACTTTGCCTACCTGCGCAACCGCGATGGTCGCCTGCCGCGCCTGAACAAGTATCCCCTCACGATGCGGCACCCGATGATGCTGGAGCAGAGTATCCACCACCTGGACCTCATCCGCTACTGCTACGGGCGCGAGGTCGAGCGCGTGCTCTGTCGCACCTGGAATCCATCCTGGAGCATGTATGCCCACGCCAGCAATGTGAGCTGCCTCCTGACGCTCGAGGGTGGCCTGGAGGTCAACTACATCGGCACCTGGACGGCTGGATGGGACACGTTGCAGTTCCAGTGGCGCACCGACTGTGCTGAAGGTGTGATCGTACAGCGCCAGCTATTCGAGGATCTGGCGGTGGCCCGCATCACCGACGACACGTTGACGGCGGTCGAGCTCCCCCGCTTCCAGCCATTCTCTGACGACACCGACGCGCTGCTCGGGTCATTCGTGTCCCACCTTCGCGCGGGAACAGAGCTGGAATGCAGTGGCACCGACCATCTGCACACGCTGGCTATTTGCTTTGCTGCCATCGAAAGCAACGAGACCGGCCGCGCCGTCGAAATGGCCGACTTCTACCGCCGCCACAACGTGCCGATCTCCGTTTGATGGTCGTTTCGACCGGTGGCCAACCGCCTGGCGAGCAGCGGCGCACTCATTGGAGAACGGTGGGATCACGAAGAGCCTACAGCGAGGGGCCCGTGTACCCTCAGCCTGTTCTTCCATGAGCTTCGCTGAAAAATGATACAGGAGTGGACAATGACTCTCACTGGGATATACCCCATTGTACCGACGCCATTCGAGAAGAGCGGGAAACTCGATCTCGAAGGCATCCGTCGCCTGGCTCCGTTTATGGTCGACCGAGGGGTGCAGGGCCTTGCCATTCTGGGTGTGATGGGTGAAGCTCACAAACTGACCGACGCCGAACGCGAGCAGACCATCAGCGCATTTCGAGACGCACTGCCAGACCATCTTGGCCTCGTCGTCGGGGTTCGTGCGGCCGGCACTGACCCGGCTGTGGAGGCGGCTCGGACAGCCGAACAGCGCGGCGCCGATGCCCTCCTGGTCGGACCGCCGCCGGTCCAGAACGACGATGCGATCTTCACCTATTACCAGCGCATTGCAGGAGCGGTCCAGGTGCCGCTTGTGATTCACGATTACCCCGCGTCGACCGGCATCCTCTTCTCACCTGCCTTGATCGCGAGGCTCCACCGCGAGATCGAGGGTGTGCACTTCATCAAACTTGAAGACCCGCCGACCGGGCCGAAGATCGACCGTGTGCGGGCCCTGGCCGGCGAGAACCTCGGTGTGTTTGGAGCGTTGGGTGGAATGTACGTCCTCGAAGAACTAGACCGGGGAGCAATCGGTATCATGACTGGTTTTGCCTACCCAGAGCTACTGGTCGACATCTATGAGCGCTACAGAAGCGGAGACGTCGACGGCGCAGCGACGGTCTTCTATGACATTCTGCCCTTGATCAGATTTGAGTTTCAACCAGGATTGGGTGTGTCGCTCCGCAAACATATCCTGGTTCAGCGCGGGGTTTTTCGGACGGCGACCGTTCGCCATCCCGGCGCGCAGGCCGACGAGAAGACGCTCGAACATCTCAATTGGATCCTGGCCCATCTGAGACGCCGGGGATACGACGTCTAGAGCGCCGGTCAAGGCGTCAGACTTCCGAAGTCTGGTAGGGACCGTGCTGGCCCAACGCGCGCTCCGACGACGGTGATCGAGGTGGGCACCTGCCGCCAACAAGACTTCGGAAGTCTTTTCCCTCCCCCCGCGGGATGACTTGACCGATGTTCTAGGCAGTTGCCAGGGATGAAGTTTTCGGAGCGTGATGGACACGCTTCGCGATATGGGCGATCAGAGGAGGAAAATCATGGATTTAGGAATACGTGGTCGAATCGCGTTGGTCGGGGCATCGGGCCGGGGGCTCGGGTTGGCCACAGCCCAACGTCTTGCAGGGGAGGGCTGCGATCTTGCGATCTGCGACAAAGACGAGCAGGTGCTGGACGCAGCCTTACAGGCAGTGAAAACCGCCGGGGAGGGGATTCGAGTCTTCGCCTATCCCGTGGACCTCACCAAGGCTGATGAAATCGAGAATCTCGTCGCCTCCATCAAACGCGACTTGGGACCGGTTAGCATCCTGGTGACGAATTCCGGCGGGCCGCCTCCCGGCCCGTTCGACGTCGCCACCGATGAGAAATGGCTGTTTGCCTATCACCTCACCTTCCTCAGTGCCGTGCGCCTGATCCGGGCCGTCTTGCCCGACATGAAGAGTCAACGCTGGGGGCGGATCATCAATTTTACTTCCCGTTCCCTCAAAGAGCCGATCCCGAATCTCATCATTTCCAATTCGGTTCGTCTGGCGGTTGGCGGCATGGCAAAGACCTTGGCGGGTGAGGTGGCCCAATACGGTATCACGGTCAATAACGTGTGCCCAGGACCAACGTCGACCGACCGCGCGATCGAGTTGGCGGCGGCGCGCGCTACTCAGAAGGGGATCACTCTCGAGGAGGAGCAGGCGCAGACAATCAAGGCCATACCAATTGGCCGGCTTGCACGGCCGGAAGAGCAGGCGGCTGCGGCGGCCTTTCTTGCATCAGAGCTCGCTGGCTACATCACGGGAATCTCGCTGTTGGTGGATGGCGGGGCGGTCAAGGCACTGTAGTCCTCAATACGGAGAAGAGCGTCCGGTAGCAGGGAGGAGCCTCGTCTCGGCGACGCTCTTGCCTGGGTTGTGAGGGGAGCTCCGAATGCTGGACCTGGTAATCAAGGGTGGGACAGTCGTCACAGCCGGCAGCCTGGGTGTGTGCGACATCGGCGTCCAGGGCGGCCAGATCGTGCAGATCGGCGGCGAGATGCATGGCCGGCACGAGTTGGATGCGCGTCAGAAGTACGTGTTCCCGGGCGGCGTCGACGTCCATGTGCATCTCTCCCCACCGTCCGCACCGACACCCGGGGTCGAGCAGTGGGTCGACGACTTTTACAGCGGCTCGCTGGCAGCGATCGCCGGAGGTGTGACGACAATTGGGAACATGACGTTCCAGTGGGCGGGTGAGACGCCGCGCGATGCCCTGGCGCGCGACATGGCGGCCGCCGGGCAGAACGCCGCTGTCGATTACATCCTCCATCCCGTGCTCAACATTCCTACACCTCCAGCCCTCGCGCAAATTCCTGAACTGGCCGCTGAGGGGCACACCAGCTTCAAAATCTTCCTGGTGACCCCCACCTTCGACGCGCACGTGGCCGATTACCTGCGCGCCATGCAGCTCGCTGCCAGCAATGGCGTGTTGACGATGCTCCACTGCGAGGATGGTGCGCTGATTGGGTGCCTCTGCCGAGAACTGCTTTCTCAGGGACGGCGAGCGCTCAGCTATTACCCCGACAGCCGACCTGACTATACTGAGTTGGTGGCGACAGAGCGGGCGATTGGCATGGCGCGCGCGACTGGAGCGCCCATCTACGTGGTGCACCTCTCTTCCGCCGTCGCGCTCGCCAGTTCCCGGCGGGCCCGCGCGAATGGTGTGCCCGTCTATGTGGAGACGCGCCCGCTCTATCTTTACCTGACGCGTGAACTCCTGGCTCAGCCGGACGGTGCGAAGTACACCGGCGCTCCGCCGCTGCGCGAACCTGAGGATCAGCGTCTTTTGTGGCTCGGCCTGAACAACGGCGACATCCAATGCCTCTGCACCGATCATGCACCCTGGTCGCTGCACCAGAAACTGGATCCCGCGCTCGACATCACTGCCATCCGGGCAGGTGTCGCGGAGCTAGAAACGCTCATGCCGATGCTCTTTTCCGAGGGCGTTCGAAAGGGGAGGATCTCGCTCAGCCGCTTTGTGGAGCTGACGAGCACCAACGCCGCCAGGCTCTTCGGGATGTACCCCCAAAAGGGAACGATCGCCGTCGGCTCAGATGCCGATCTCGTGATCTGGGATGCGGAGGTCCGCCGCACGATTGATGGCGCTGCGATGCAGTCAAACGCCGGCTATTCTCCCTACGACGGGCGCGAGGTGCAGGGGTGGCCTACTCATACGATCAGCCGGGGAGAGGTCGTGCTGGAGGAAGGTGCCGTCACCGCCCGCCGCGGGCGCGGGCGGTGGGTTCGACGCGGCCCGACCATGCGGCTCTAGAGACGGAAACGCCTATCTTCGACAGCCGCTGGGTTCCCTGCCCTCTGATGGTCGCACACGCCTCTCCGCGTCCCAGTTGATGGACCCCCAATGCCTTTTGGGGAATAGAACTGCACCAGCGTTCCGCCGGCCATGGGCATCGGCGCGTTAGCCGACTTCGTGCGGCTCCGGATCCAGAAGATAGTCTGCGCGCGCGCCTTGTGGCGTGATATACCCCATCTCGAGATCCCTCAGGATGCGCTCGGGTTCGCGCTCCGTGACCGGGCCGAACCCGGCCCCACCCGGCATACGCATCTCGATTTCATCGCCGGGATTGAACTCGATCGGCGGGAAACGAGTGATCGATTCCCCATTCAAGCGCACGACGCCGGTCCGCCCCGGCTGGCCCCCGTTCAACCCCGGCGGTGCGCAGAACATCTTGTCCGGGCGAATGCGGGCAGTCATCGGACCGCTGGCTATGCTTCGGAAGGTCATGACCTGGCCGATGCCACCCCGGCGCCGGCCCGGCCCGGCCGAATCGGACAAGAACTCCTTCTGCAACACGAGTACGGGGGCTTGAATCTCCATGACCTCGGTGGGGGTGACGGAGCTGTTGTGGGGGAAGGCGATGGGAACCAGCCCGTCCAGGTCGCGCATCGCGCCGCGGCCGCCGTGGGGCAGGATGTGGACCGAGAAGGTGCCGTAGCCCGCCTCGGTCCCGCTGACACTGAAGGGCCAGATGGAGCCGCTGCCGGCCTGGGCGTGCTCGCCCAGGATCGGCCAGACGGCGCCAAAGAGCACCTGGTTGATGTTGTTGGTGACTTTCGCCCGCGCTCGGACGGGATGATAGTGTCCCTCAATTGCCTT
>DOUV01000337.1 GCA_003520455.1 Chloroflexota bacterium
CAAGGCAGTTGAGGGACATTACCAACCTTCTCTCTGCTGCGGATTAATTTGCTCTCCACTGAAAAGCGAAAAGAGATTGTTTTGCCCCTCTCCTTTCACTTCCCAAGTGAATGACGCCGAATCGAAGATGGCGCAACCAGGAACTCGTCATTCGTCCTGGTTGGGTAAGCCGTGAGTACTTGTGTCTGAGTCGAGGAAAGGCGCCTTCAGGACCGCGATTGCCCGCGACCGAGGCGAGGCATTGTGCTACGCAATCGCCGAAGCCCATTAGTCTCTACGAGACCGGGAGTCACAACAGTGGCGCAAGGTGTTTGGCGTGGGCTCATCGAAGGGAGCGGAAAGTTGAGAGGGCGAGGAGGCTTCAGGCCACCTCTGGAAAGAATCGATCCGTCCCGAATCATCTGAAAGGAGAATCCACGATGGCGAAAACTGTAGCCGACCTCCTGGTCGAGCGCCTCATCGAGTGGAATGTGGATACCATCTTCGGACTTCCCGGAGACGGTATCAATGGCATCTTCGAAGCCCTACGGACTCACCAGGACAAAATCAAGTTTGTCCAGGTCCGGCACGAAGAATCAGCCGCTTTCGCCGCCTGCGGCTATGCCAAGTATACCGACCGCCTCGGCGTCTGCCTGGCGACCTCGGGCCCCGGTGGCGTGCACCTCTTGAATGGGTTGTACGATGCCAAGCTTGATGGCCAGCCGGTGCTGGCCATCACCGGACATACCTTCCACGACCTGATAGGGACTCACTACCAGCAGGGCGTGGATCTTGATAAGCTCTACATGGACGTGGCGGTGTACAACGAGCGGGTCATGGGGCCGGCCCACGTCGTCAACGTGGTCGACGAGGCGATCAAGACCGCGCTCGCACAGCGCACAGTCGCCCACATCACGATCCCGAAGGACATTCAGGACTGGACTGACTCAGAGGGGGACCGCTCCACTGCCAACATCCCCCAGCATAGCGCCGACCTCTTCGCGGCCCCGGCGCCGCTCCCATCCCAATTACTCCTCCAGGAGGCCGCCGACCTGATCAACAAGGGTTCCAAGGTGGTAATCCTGGCCGGACGCGGCTGTCTGAACGCCCGGGACGAGGTGCTCGAACTCGCCGAAAAGGTTGGCGGCGTCATCGTGAAGCCCCTGCTGGGCAAGGCCGTGGTCCCCGATGATAGTCCCTACACGACGGGCGGCATCGGCCTGCTGGGCACAGGGGCCTCGCAAGAGGCGATGGAAGAGTGTGATACCCTCATCATCGCGGGAAGCAGCTTCCCCTATATGGATTTTTATCCCAAGCCGGGCCAGGCGAAGGCCATCCAGGTCGACATCGATCCAGCCCGGATTGGTTTGCGTTACCCCACCGACGTCGGTCTCGTCGGGGATTGCCAGGCCGTCCTGCGCGCCCTGCTCCCCATGATCAAGCGCCACAAGGAGCGCGGCTTCCTGGAGAAAGCTCAGAAGAACATGCAGGCGTGGCGAGGGTTGTTGAAAGAGCGCGGGACCCGCTCCGATAAACCCATGAAACCCCAGATCGTCGCCTACCATTTGAACACACTCCTCGACGACAACGCCATCATCTGTTCCGATACGGGGACCGTCACGACCTGGGCGGCGCGCTACCTCGACATCCGCGACGGGATGAAGTTCTCGGCGTCGGGCATGTTGGCCACGATGGCTAACGGCCTCCCCTACGGCATCGGCGCCGCGGTGGCCTATCCCGACCGCCAGATCATTGCGATCGTCGGCGACGGGGGCTTTACCATGTTGATGGGAGAGGTCGCGACGCTGGTCAAGTATCAGTTGCCCGTGAAGGTGATCATCATCAAGAACAATACACTCGGGCAGATCAAGTGGGAACAGCTCGTCCTGGAAGGCAACCCGCAATTTGGGGTCGAGTTGCAGCCGATTGACTTCGCAGCCTACGCCAAGGCCTGTGGCGCCGCAGGCTACACCCTCGAGGACCCGCAGCAGGCCGAGGGGGTCCTGCGCGAGGCGCTCTCGCACCGCGGTCCGGCAGTGGTGCAGGCGGTCGTGGATCCCAACGAGCCGCCGATGCCCGGACAGATCAACACCCAGCAGGCCGTCCACTTCGCCGAGGCCCTGGTACGGGGCGAGCGCGATCGCATGGATATCATTAAGACGATCGCAGAGGATCGAATCCGGGAGGTCGTCTAGGACGAGCCGGGGGAGCGATTGGGGGGTGACGCACCTGGGAACGATGGGGCCATCGACCAGGTCGATGTCTCCCCGACCACCGATCGCGATCTCGCCGAAGCGGAGGTGGCGCTCGTGTGGAACCAGACCACGGTTGTGATCGTCATGGCAGCCGCGGTGGGGGGCGTGGCCGGGACCACGCCCCCACCGCAGGGCGACCCGCGTCTGATCGCGGGGACATTCGTTGACGTGGAGCAGGGGCGCGATGCCGTGGCGCGTCCCTACGAACCAGGTTCCCAACTGCACTGACGGCGACTTCACCGACGTTCTGCTGCCGCGCGGCCGGGAGTGGGTCTTGAGCCGAAGGACGCCAGAACATCGGTCAAGGAGTCACCGAGGACGCGCGGTCGGAGACTTCCGAAGTCTTCCGAGACTTCGGAAGTCTGACCCCTTGACCGGCGCTCTAGGACGTTCGGCTGTTTGAGCTACCGACCGATAAAACGGCCGGTAGCGCTCGAGATTCGGAGAGGAAGAGGCTGATGACAGCAATCCCTTCAACCAATGTTGGCTATCGCACTGGCGATCTGAAGAAGACCTCTGTCGACGCCGCGGCATTAGCAGTGGAGTTGCAGACCGCGATCCACGGAGAAGTGCGTTTCGATGATGGCAGCCGGGCGTTGTACTCCACAGACGGCTCCAACTATCGCCAGATCCCGATCGGTGTCGTGATTCCGCGCGATAAAGAAGATGTGATCCGGACCGTTGCGATCTCGCGCCGCTACGATGCCCCTGTTCTCCCGCGGGGGGGCGGCACCAGCCTGGCTGGGCAGTGCTGCAACGTTGCGGTCGTCATCGACTTCTCGAAGTACATGAACACGATTGTCGATCTCGACCCCGACAAGAGGCGAGCGCGGGTCCTCCCGGGCCTGATCCTGGATGGCCTGCGCAACGCCGTGGAGAAATACCATCTCACCTTCGGTCCCGATCCTGCGACCCACAATCACTGTACGCTCGGCGGAATGATTGGGAACAACTCCTGTGGCATCCACTCTGTGATGGCAGGCAAGACCGTCGATAACGTCGAGGAGTTGGAGATCCTCACCTACGAAGGTTTGCAGATGCGGGTCGGCCAGACGAGCGATGAGGAGCTCGAAAAGATAATCAACGCGGGTGGCCGCCGGGGTGAGATCTACGCGCGGCTGAAGGCCTTGCGTGATCGATACGCCGATCTCATCCGCGAGCGCTACCCCAACATTCCGCGGCGGATCTCGGGGTACAACCTCGATCAGCTCCTCCCGGAGAACGGCTTCCACGTCGCCCGGGCGTTGGTCGGCAGCGAGGGGACCTGCGTGACCGTGCTGGAGGCCACCACACGGCTGGTCTATAGCCCTCCGGCGCGCTCGCTCCTGGTGCTCGGGTACCCGGATGTCTACAGTGCCGCCGACCATGTTCCCGACATCATGGAACACCAGCCGATTGGGCTGGAGGGTATGGACGACCGGCTGATCGGCTACATGAAAAAGAAGGGGCTGCATCCGAACGATATTCAAATACTACCGCCCGGTGGTGGCTGGCTGCTGGTCGAGTTCGGCGGTGAGACCAGGCAAGAAAGCGATGAGCAGGCGCGAGAGTTGATAGCGGCGTTGAAGCAGAAGAGTACCCCGCCGTCGATGAAGCTCTTCGACAACCGGGCGGAGGAAGAGAAAATTTGGGCGGTCCGCGAGTCGGGCCTGGGCGCGACCGCCGACGTCCCCGGGATGGCGAAGACCTGGCCGGGCTGGGAGGACGCGGCGGTGCCACCCGAGAAAGAGGGCGACTACTTGCGCGATTTTCGCGGGCTCCTCAACCGCTACGACTACGAGTGCTCCCTCTACGGCCACTTCGGGCAGGGCTGCATCCATGTTCGCATCGATTTCGACCTTGAAACCCACGATGGCATCCAGAAATATCTCGCTTTTGTCGATGAGGCGGCGGACCTGGTGGTGCATTATGGGGGCTCGCTGTCCGGCGAGCACGGTGATGGCCAGTCCCGGGCGGTGCTGCTGCCGAAGATGTTCGGGACCGAGTTGATCGAGGCCTTCCGCGAGTTCAAGTCAATTTGGGATCCCGACTGGAAGATGAACCCGGGCAAGGTCGTGGACGCCTACCGCCCCGACCAGAACCTGCGTCTTGGCACTGACTACGATCCGTGGGAGCCGAAGACCCACTTCCAGTTTCCCGATGACCATTACAGTTTCTCCAATGCGGCGCTGCGTTGCGTCGGCGTCGGGAAGTGCCGGCGGCTGGGCGGCGGCACGATGTGTCCCAGCTTTATGGTGACGTGCGAAGAGGAACACTCGACCCGCGGGCGGGCGCGCTTGCTCTTTGAGATGCTTGAGGGTGACGTTATCGGCAAAAACGGCTGGCACGACGAGAACGTCAAGGAGGCCCTGGACCTCTGCCTGGCCTGTAAGGGCTGCAAGGGCGACTGCCCGGTGAACGTCGATATGGCCACCT
The DNA here is from genome assembly GCA_003520455.1 of Chloroflexota bacterium. The sequence continues at coordinate 4,650 of DOUV01000337.1, forward strand.
ACAAGGCCGAGTTCCTCTCGCACTACTATGCCGGCCGGATGCGCCCGCGGTCGGCCTACGCCTTCGGGCTGATCTACTGGTGGTCGCGGCTCGCCTCGCGCATGCCGAGGGTGGCCAACTTCTTTGCTCAGACGCCGCTGCTCCGGGATGTCGCAAAGATGGGAGCAGGCATGGCATCCCAACGCCGGATCCCGGCTTTCGCGCCGCAGACGTTCAAGCAGTGGTTCAACCAGCGCGAGGTCCGTAACGCGGGCAAGCCCACGGTGATTCTGTGGGCGGATACCTTCAACAATCACTTCCATCCCGAGACTGCCAGGGCGGCGGTGGACGTTCTCGAGGCGGCCGGGTACCAGATCGAGGTGCCCGTGCAGGGGGTCGCCGAGCAGACATTGTGCTGCGGGCGCCCGCTTTACGACTACGGCATGCTCGATCTCGCGAAACGCCAGCTACAACAAATTCTCGAGCGCCTGCGGCCGCAGATCCGCGCCGGCATTCCCGTGGTGGGGCTGGAACCGAGTTGTGTGGCGGTCTTCCGCGATGAGCTGATCAATCTCTTTCCCCACGACGAGGACGCCCAGCGACTCCACCGGCAGACCTTCACGCTTGGTGAGTTTCTCGAGCAGAAGGCAACAAACTACCAGCCGCCGAAGCTCCAGCGCAAGGCGATCGTTCACGGACACTGCCACCACAAAGCCATCATGAAGCTGGACGCCGAGACAGCCCTGCTGTCAAAGCTTGGTTTGGATTTCCAGGTGCTTGCTTCGGGATGCTGCGGCATGGCTGGCTCCTTCGGTTTCGAGAAGGGCGACCACTACGAGGTGTCGATCAAGGCCGGGGAACGACTCTTGCTTCCCACGGTGCGGGAGGCGGCCAAAGAGACTCTAGTGATCGCTGATGGCTTCAGTTGCCGGGAACAGATCGAGCAGACGACCGACCGCCGCGCACTCCACCTGGCCGAAGTTCTCCAGATGGCGATGCGCGAGGGCCCAGGCGGACCGGCCGGCGCCTATCCCGAAGCCGGGTACGTCAGCCACAATGGTCTCGGCCGGCTCCCGGCGACAGCGCTGGTCGGCGCGGGGATGCTGGCCGGCGGGGCACTGATGTGGAGAATGATCCGAAAGGAGTGAGCACAGTGAACGCAAAACTGCTTCACGAGGAGGACGGCCAGAAGACGTTTGCCGTCGTCTTTGATAAGGGAGATGAATTCATCGCCGGTCTCACGGACTTTGCAAAGAAACAGGGTCTCGACAGCAGTCATTTCACGGCACTGGGTGCCTTCAGCGAGGTCACGCTGGAATACTTTGATCGTGCGAGAATGGGTAATGTCCCTCAACTGCCT
>DOUV01000336.1 GCA_003520455.1 Chloroflexota bacterium
GTCGCTGTGGGGGCATTGGGATCGGGCGTCGCCGTTGGCGGCGGGGTCGCCGTCGGTGGAACCGGGGTAGCAGTCGGTGTGGCTGTTGGCGTCGGGGTGAACTCAGGTGTCGGTGTGTACGTCGGGACGATCACCTCTTTCGCCTGGGGAGTGCCGTAAGTTGTGGCGCCACCATCGTCAGAGATTGCAGCCGCGATCTTGTAGGTGCCCTGCTCCTCGGGCGCAGTGAACACGAAGGCGGGATCGTCCACCGGCTTGACTTCGCCGCCAACCTGATCACCGATCTCATTCTGGACTTTCCAGACAACCGCGAAGCGGTTCTGCACGCTCGGGACGCCCTCGCCATTACGCTGGTAGTCGGCCAACACTTGCCAGATACGGGGATCGGCCTGGGCAGCGTCGCGCACTGCCACACCACCGAGGTGGTACCGGCTGATGATCTGCAGCTTCTCCGCCAGACTGGCAGCATTTTCGAGGTGGCCCATATGCTGGCCGGCGTCGTCGGTGTAGGTAAAGCGGTAGGTCTTGGTCTGCGGGTCAAGGGTGAATCCGTCGGAACCACGCAGCGCCGGCAACTCGAGCGTTGCGCTCTCGCCCGGCTGCAACAGGTTGTCCTCAGCGTTCAGCTCCAACTGGCCGAGCGAAGCCAGCGCCTCACTGTAGGCCACTGGATGAGCCCGGCCGTTTACGAGTTCATAGCTGGCGACCGGCAGCAGGAGCTCGATTTTGTAGCGGTTGATCTGACCTGCGGCCCAGCCCAGCAGAGCGTCCAACTCACCGCCGGTCTCGGCCACGCGGGCGCGCGGATCTTCAGGTGCCGGGACACGAACCTGGTCGGCGGCGAGCCCGATCGCCTGCCAGTCGTAGGCGCCGGTTTCAAAGCGATCCTCGGCAATGCGGGCGGCCGGGCCAACCCGTACGGTCAGGAGCTTCTTTTTCTCATGCAGGCGCGCCGCGAGCTCACCGATAAAGGTGCTGAACTCGTTGCGCAGCGTGGGGTCAACATTCTGGTAGTCAATCTCGATCCCGTCGTACGGTGTACCGACGACGAGGGCCACAATCTGGTCGATGTGGCTCTTCCAGACGCCTTCGTCTATCAGGAGATTGTCAACCAGGTCCGACCGGATGACGCCGTCGGTCTGTTGATTGTGGAGCACGGGGATCACGACCGGGTCGCTCTGCTGGATCTCTGGCGGGGTGCTGAAAAGCTGGCCGATGGTTCCATCTCCATTGACAATGTAGAGTCGCGGGCTGACCTCGCCGAGCGTCTCTTTGGCCTGTGCGACGAACCCCGTCGATGATTCCGTCTCGGCCGCGACTACACCGGGGGTACGTTGGGCCTGCATCACGGCCACTCCGCCAGGGACGCCGGGCCACCGGACTTCAAGTTGGTCATCTTCAGGATAGAGCGTGTGCGGAAGCCAGGTCCAGGCCGTCCCATCCCATTGGTAGACGTCGAGCAGGCTGTAGGGTTCCGCGTCGTTGGGGATTGGGAGCGTCCAGATCGTCTCGCCTGGCTGAGTGACTTTGACGCTCAACTGGTAGACAGGGCTCTTGATTACAAGCTGGGGTGGGAGTGCCGCGGCCGCTGCGACCATCTCCTTCGAAACCGTTCCCTCGAGCAGATCGGCGCGTGGAAGGCTGGTGAGTTGGGCTTTGGCCGGGGCGCGCATCGCCTCGGCCGAGAAGATCACCTGTGTCCCATCAGGATCGCTCAACGAGCCACCCGGTGCTACCGTCACGTAGCCGGCGGTGAGCACGCGGCTGCCGAATGAAACGGGTGGCAGCCAGAGCGCCAAAAACGCCAAAAGGAAGATCATAACCAGGCTGATCGCCAGGCCGGTACGCCCTTCGATCAGAGCGGTCAGACTTTCAAGAGCCGAATCTTGGGGGGTGCGACGTAACTCCATCTCAGCCTTCCTCTCCTTCTTCCCGTCTCAAGCGCATCCAGGCGCGAAGGCACTGATTGTACACCACCTCGTTTTGTGCCTCATGGAGAACTGTTCGTTGTATCGATCTGATCGCGAGATACAACGAGCCCTTCTCGGATGAGGCGGCGCCCACGGAACGATGACGGAGGCGGAACTGCGAGGGCAGTCGGATAGCGCGAGAGCGAGGCAAGCAGGTCAACGGCCGGGCGTTAGCGGAATCTTGCATCACAAGTAACCCCGGAGCGCCCCCATCTGGCCGGCACGTTGATGGGAGGATACCTCCGAGAAAAGGCACCGCCGGCTCCGGCGGCGCGTCTGTGAACTCAAGCGAGGCTCATGCGGGTCTCCCTGCATAACGAGGTGCGATTCTACCATAAGATTATCCCCACGCAAATCATATTGCCCTCATTTGGGTGCGCTGCGCCACAGGCCGAGCCGGAGGGTGTGACACTTCGGCAGGTGAGGCGCGCGTGCTGCTCCCGCCACTCCCACAGAGGCAAATCAGCTTGCGATCCGGTCTCGAATCGGTGGAGGGGCTCTCCAAACCATCGTCGGGACCAGGATTCCCCGCTGTCGCGTCGCAGGCAGTCCTTCTCGAATAGGCGCATTGGGCCAGAGACAAGCCAGACAGGGTACGGTACAACGATAGGAGGCGCATCGTATCGGAGCGCCGGTTTTGCTGGGAGGAGTACGAGCGTGAAGCGGCTGATTGAGCGCTTTGCCAGATTGGGCGAGGATCAACTCACCGCGTTGACGTTGATCTTTGCTGGCCTGACGGTGGTCAGCCTCTTCATTATTGGGGCGCTTTGGATTGCGCCCAGTACGCTCGCGGCGGAGCGGGCAGTTGCCTTCACCCCCACGGTCCACCCGCGCGCCACGCTCCCGCCGACCTGGACAACGACCCCGGCCCCCAGTCCAACGCTGACGGCCACGCCTCGACCAGCCACACCGACCGCCACACCAGCAGCAGCCAGTAAGATCACTCCGCTGGAGGCCACGCTCACCGCCCAGGTGGAGGCTCCATTGCCAACGCCCGGTGGTGAGCCGCCTTCCCCAACGGCTGAACCCGACGTCGCCGCCACAATCGCGGCCGCTGCCTCGCCGACACCCGAGCCTCCGCCGCCTCCAACGGCGGTTCCACCGACGTTCCC
>DOUV01000035.1 GCA_003520455.1 Chloroflexota bacterium
GACGAGCAGCGCCTCGTTCGGCTCCACCGACGTCGCGGCGACGTGGGCGGTGAAGCGCTCCCTGGCCAGCCCGATGGCGGCAGCCAGGCGGGCGCGCTCTCGCACGGCTCCACCGATCTGTTGGACCACCTCCACGGCCTCAGTTTCTTTCAGGACCCCCAGGTCCAGGGAGTAGGTGGCGGCGAGTTGGTCATTGCTCACGGTTGTCCGCCAACGACCATCGGCGGCCTGCCAGTGACCATCCCCCGGTTCGACCAGATTGGTGAACGCTGTCAGGAGGTCCGCGATCTGCTCGAAGACCTCCTGATACCGGGCCTGGGCGGCGGGGATGAAGCGCGCCTGGGGACACAGCCCTTGAGCCCGGCGCACAGGCATCCCTGGGCGCACCCCTGTCCGCGCGGCCTCACGGGAGATAGCATAGACCTTCCCCGGTGTTCGGGGGAGCCCGCCGATCACCAGAGGCCGCGCCACCAGGGACGGATCCTCGCGACGCTCGACGGCAGCAGCAAAGTAGGGAACCGAGACGCAGGCGATCATAGGGTGGCACCGTTCCTCAGCCTATTTCAAATAGCACGTCGCAAGGGTCGATACCGTGTTGCAAGTCAAGGCGGCATCATGCCTGCTTTCTTTACTGCCGGAACAGCTGTCTCTGCTCCCTACTCGAAGGTGATCGCGATCGGGACCGGCCGGTGGGCCGCGGCCAGTTTGTTCTTGAGCACGGTGACGCGGACCTGGTACCCGAGAACATCGCGGCGCCGGTGGAGCCATTGCTCTTTCTCAAGCAGCAGACGCACGGCAGCATAGTGAGGGAGCGCGAGCCCACTGGGGGCGGTGGCCACCGACATGGTGTCATCGGGCGAGAGCGGGTTGAGAAAGAGCAACGCACAGGGTGATCCGGCCAACGGACCGATGAGCCGGCGCAGCGCCGCCGAGAGCATCCGGCTGCCTTCGGGTTCAGCCAACAGATGCGCGATGGAATCGAAGACCAACACCCCAACCCCGCCGCTGGCGATGAGGGTCTGGGCGATCTCGAGGGCCTCGACAGCGGTCCGCGGGTGCACGAGGAGCAGGGTGTCGAGATTGACCCCGCTGCGGGCGGCATATTCGGGATCGAAGGTACCGCCGAGGTCCAGGGCGACCGCGGGACTCCCGGCCGCCTGGGCGTGAGCGATAACCCGGAGGGCCAGAGTCATCATCCCGGAGGTCGGGGTGCTCAGGAGCTCGGTGATGCGGCCGCGCGGGACCCCACCGATCCCCAGCGCCTGGTCCAGGTCCGGAAAGCCGGTGGGTACGGATGGGATGGTGGCCGCCGGGGCCGAGGGACCCAGCCTGTGTAAGGCCTTGGGTCCCCAGCGACGCTGGATCTGGCCAACAATCCTCTCCAGGTGACTGCCCCTGCCGGAAATCGAAGCCATATTCCCTCTGCACGGCGCCCGTCCTGTTGCTGGATTCAATGATCTCGCACGAAGTTAGCACAAATGTCCCGATTTTGCAGCCACTTTCCCACCCCAGGAGCAGGTCGAGGGCCAAGTTTTCATCTACCTTATGTTCAGGCGGCTCCAGCTCAACCGAAATGGGTGCACAATCCCGCTGGGCCGTCGTTGCCTCCCGCCCTGACCGGCGCTATCATGGATGTCGTTGGCACCTGAGGCTCCCGGCGTTGCCTGACCGTCCTGCCACAGTCAGATTGGAGGGAGAACATGGCTGAACCCGTCGTTGGCGTTGTGGGGACCGGCTTCATCGGACCGGTACACGTCGAGGCTCTGCGCCGTCTCGGTATCCGCGTCAAAGGCGTTGCCGGCTCGAGCCCCGAGCGGGCGCGACTCAAGGCGCAAACGCTTCGCGTCGAGCGGATTTACCCCGACTACCAGGCCCTCATCGACGACCCTGAGATTACGGTCGTCCACATCACCAGCCCCAACCGCTACCACTATCCTCAGGTCACCGCGGCGCTGGCGGCCGGCAAGCATGTCGTCTGCGAGAAGCCGCTCGCCATGAACGCGGCGGAATCCGCCGAGATGCTCGCGCTGGCCCGCGAGTCCGGGCGCCTGCACGCCGTGAACTTCAATCTCCGCTTCTATCCCCTCGTCCACGAGGCCCGCGCCCGCGTCCAGCGCGGCGACCTCGGCTCGGTATTTATCATCCAGGGCAGCTACCTCCAAGACTGGTTGCTCTACCCAACCGACTGGAACTGGCGCCTGGTGCCCGAGGAGAGTGGTCCCATGCGGGCCGTCGCCGACATCGGTTCGCACTGGATCGATCTGACAGGGTGGGTGGCCGGCCAGCGCGTGACCGGCGTTATGGCCGATTTCAGCACCTTTATCCCCATTCGCCAGCGCCCGACAACTCCCATCGACACCTTCACGGGCAAGGAGACCCAGGCGGCCGAGACAGTCGACGAGAGCATCCAGACAGAGGACTACGCCGCGATCCTCCTCGAGTACGACGGCGGAGCCCGGGGGGTCTGCAGCGTCTCTCAGGTGAGCGCCGGTCGCAAGAACCGCATCTCTTTCGAGATTGACGGGAGCCAGGAATCGCTGGCGTGGAACGGCGAGCGGCCCAACGAGTTGTGGATCGGCCACCGGGAGCGCGCGAACGAAGTGCTCATCAAGGATCCCGCCCTGCTCTCCGCCTACGCGAACCAATTTGCCGATGCGCCGGGCGGCCACACAGAGGGTTTCCTCGACACCTTCAAGCAGCTTTACAAGGCGATCTACCGCTCCCTCGAGGCGGGCGATTTCCGTGCATCCGCCGATTTTCCCACTTTCGCGGACGGGCACGAGTCCATGCTTATCGGCGAGGCGATTCTCAAGAGCGCCCGCGAGCGCGGCTGGGTCGCCGTGGAGCGCTGAAGATCGACACCGTGCGGCAATGATTGCGTGATCACCTTCCCGGAAAATGAACCGCAAAGACGCGCAGAACGCAATCGTAGAATGAGTGGGCTGGCTTTTGGGCTGCATCGCAGGGCCAGCCTGTCCCTGGCCTACGCCGGGTGGCCGGCGCTCCTCGGGCGACCGGTCGCCGCGGAAAGGAACGTTTGCTTCGATGAATGTTGAGATCGTAACGATTGGCACCGAGTTGCTGCTTGGACAGATCGTGGACACCAACGCCGCATGGCTGGCCCAGCAGTTGGCCGAGTTGGGCCTGAACCTCTACCGGAAGACGACCGTGGGCGACAACAGTGAGCGCATTGTCGCCGCGCTCCGCGAGGCCCTCGAGCGCAGCCAGGTCGTCATCACCAGTGGCGGCCTCGGGCCGACGGTGGACGACAAGACGCGCGAGGCGGTTGCGCGAGCGACCGGCCGCGAGTTAGTGCTGGACGAGACGCTGCTGGCGGGCATCGAGACGCTCTTCCGGCAGCGCGGCTATACCCTCACGGCGGGCCAGCGCCGCCAGGCCTTTGT
>DOUV01000034.1 GCA_003520455.1 Chloroflexota bacterium
CGGCGCTTTGCGGCGCGCCACCACGTCGAAGCGCGCCGCCCGGATGGCGGCATCGGGATCGAGGCGCGGCACACACCAGGCCTGGCGCACCTTGCAGTTGGTCGATTGGTAGAGTAACTCGACCACACGGGGCGTGAAGTCGAGCATGCCTGTGTGCAACGCGTAGAGCAGGCGTCCCTGACCGCGAGCGGAGTTGGCGTCATTGTGAGTGGCATTGGCGAGCGTGCAGGCGTGGGCACAAAGTCCACAGAACCGGCATCCGTTCAGAACCTTCGCATGTTCTTCGGCCGAGAGATGCAATGACATGGCCTATACCTCAAACCCTAACTTTCCAGGATTCATGATGCCGCGCGGATCCAACGCGTTCTTGACAGCCTGCAACACGGGCCAGGCAGACCCGTACTGCTCCGGCATCAGGTAGCCCATCTTCATGCCAACGCCATGATGCTCGTTCAGCACACCCCCGAGCCTCAAGCCTGTCCGCACCACGTCCCACCAGATGCGGTTATGGAGCCGGACCGCTTCGTGGGGGTCGTCGGGGGGAGCCTCAATCAGGAATTGGTCGTACATCATAGTGCCCCAGGGATACCAGTGAGAAAAGTGGCAAAAGTAGCGCGCCCCCCACTCCTTGTAGCCTCCTTCGACCAGTTGCCGCCGCGCATGATAGATCGCCGCGATTTTGTCGTAGGGTGCCTGCACATCGGTGGTGCCGAAGAGCTTGGGTAATGATTTGGTGCGCGGCGGGTAATAGAAGTCGTAGCGATGCTCCCACCAATGGTGGCCGGCCTCACGCCCCAGGTCTTCGCCGCCGAGGGCCGTGCAGATGTCAAAGGCCTGCTTCTCTTCAAGGGCAACCAACTCCTCGTAGCCGTCGAAGCCGACGACCATGTAGGCGCCCTCGCGGGTCACACCCAGCACGCGATGCAATTCCTTCGTAGTCGAAAACTCATCATAGAGGCGGATCACACAGGGATGCAACCGTCTTGTCATGATCCGCCGTCCGGCTTCGAGGCCGGTGAGGAGGTTTTTGAAGAGGTACGAGCGGAAGCGGCGGACCTCCGGCAACGGCTCAAGCCGCATCGTCGCCTCGGTGATCACGCCGGTGGTCCCTTCCGCCCCGACGAAGAGATGGCGCAAATCCGGGCCTGCCGCATGGCTGGGGGTCGGCAGGGTGCGGATGATATCGCCTGACGGTAGCACCACCTGGATTGTGAGGACCAGGTCCTCCGCTTTGCCGTACTTTGTGGACAGGACCCCCGACCCACGCGGCGCCAGCCAGCCACCCAGAGTGGAGACTCGATGCGAGGCGGGATAGTGGGGCAGGGTGAGGCCCCTGTAGTTACAGGCATCCTCCAACCGTTGACCGTTGATGCCGGCCTCTGCGGTCACCGTCAGGTTAGTCTCGTTGATCTCGAGGATGCGATCCAGTCGTTTCAGATCGAGCAGGATCCCACCGAAAATGGGCAGCGCCCCGCCCTGCGAGCCGGATCCCAGCCCCCAAGGCACGACAGGAATCCGGTAGCGAGCGGCGATTTTCATGATGCGGGCGATCTCATCAACAGACCCGGGCCGCACAATAAAATCAGCCAGGGGCAGCTCTTGGTTACGGTCGAACCAGGCTTCCGAGACCCAATAGTGATCCACCCCGTAGACAATGCGGTCAGCCTTGTCGGTGAGGATAAATTGCTCCCCAACGACATCGGTGAGCTCGCTATAGACCATGTCATATTCGTATCCGACAAACCGCATGGGCCTGACTCCTGTTTCTCTCTTCACGATTCTGTGGCGGCGCATCGCGATGCGCCCTCACAGCGGCCGCGCCCAAAACATGCGTACCTCGCTGCCACCGTCAGTGGCGCAACAGTTCTTCCGACCGTTGATAGTAATGAAGATAGACAATCGAAACGACAAACAGCACGATGACCATCAACATGCTGATGGCGGCAGCCTGCCCCATCTGTTGCAGACCAAACGCAACAGTGTGGATGAGGACGGGAAGGGTTGTTGTGGCATAGGAGGGACCGCCAAAGGCCATCAGATAGACCATGTCGAAGTGGTTGAACATCCAGAGCGTCCGCAACAGAATGGCGACGATGATGGTGGGGCGCAACCAGGGTAGGGTGATGTACCAGAACTCTTTCCAGGCGTTGGCTCCGTCGATCCTGGCCGCATCATAGAGCTCGAGCGGCGTCGTCTGAAGCCGTGCCAGGAAGAGGATCACCATGAACGGGACGTACTTCCAGGTCCCGACGATGATAACGGCGACCATCGCCATCGTTGGGTCGGCCAGCCAGGCGATGGGTTCCGCCAGGAGGCCCAGCACATCGACAAGCAGGTAGTTGACCATGCCGGTGAGTGGGTTGAACATGAAGCGCCAGACCAGGGAGGCGACGATGGCCGGCACCAGATAGGGGAAGAGAACCATCCCGCGAGCGAACCAGCGCCCTTTCAATTCCTGGTGCAAAAGCAGGGCGATGGCTATGCCCAGCACCAACTGAAGCACCACACCGGGACCGGTCCAGACCACCGAGCGCCAGAGGGATTGCCAGAAGAGCGATTGTTTGAGAATCGCCAGATAGTTATCCAGACCGGCCCAGGTCGTCGCACGTGTGACGGTATGAATGTTGTAGAGGCTGCTGTGCGCGGCGGTCAGGAAGGGGTAGACGTTCAACAACAGCAGCAGAATCACGGCCGGTCCCAGCATCACGAACGCGAAGAGGCGGTCGCCTTTTCTCATCCCAAGCTGGATCTGCTTCCCCAACATGCTGGCACTCCTTTGAGTCAGGGGAAGCCCACTGGGGCCTCCCCCTGCCGCAGCCCCTACTTGCCGGGTTTCCAGTCAGGGTTCGCCGCTTTCCATTCGTCGGCGACCTTCTGCATCTCGGTGTAGGCCCATTTCCAGGCGTCTTCAACCGGCTCTTTGTTCACGACGATGCGCTGGATCATCTCGGCGTCGATGGGCGGCTTGCGACTGAAGATCGCGCCGCCCCAGGGCATCGGGTTCAACGTCGGATTGAACTCGCACGTGTCCGGATCGACTGCGCCCATGTTGACGATGGGATCGGCGTTGTAGTTAGCGACGGAGAAGAGCGTTTCAACGTCGTTCTTGTACTTCTGGACATACTCGTGATCGGACTTGAGAATCGTCTGCGCCATGTCCTCCGTGGGCGGAATCAGGTGCCCGGGGACGGTCAGCTCGAAGCGTGCCAGGCGATCACCGGTGAAGAAGAACTCCAGGAACTTCTTAGCGGCATCGGGGTGACGGACGCCGCTGTACACGGCCAGGTAGTCGAACCCTCCCCGCACAGCCTTGACCTTCTCCCCTGCGGGGAAGAAGATCACCGATGAGTTGGCCCGGATACCGGGAGCAGCGCGCTCCAGGTTGACACCGAGGCGTCCACCGTATGGGTGCATGGCAACACGACCGGAACTGAAGGCATCGATTCCATCGAACCAGGACCAGCCGGTGAAGCCGGGGGGCGCGTACTCGAGGAGGGCTACATAGCGCTTCACCGCTTCCAGAACCTGCGGCTGGTCGAAGACCAGGATGCCCTCCCTGTCAAAGTAGTCACCGCAGTTCTGATAGACGAAGCTGATGAAGCGGGCGCTGGTGGCGGCGTCGGGACCGGCAGGCAGGCCGATGCCGTAGATGTCGATCTTCCCGTCGCTGTCTGTATCACGCGTCATCGCCTGGGCGGCCGCCAGGAGTTCCTCGTAGGTCTTCGGCGGCTCCAGCCCCACTGCGTCGAGCTGGTCATTGCGGACCCAGAGGGTGCCGTGAGTGCCCCCGGCGTAGGCCAGCGCATAGACGTGGCCGTCGGCGCCACGAATGATGGTGCCCGGTTTGAAATTGTCGACGCCGATGGCCTCGACGACATCGTCCAGTGGCAACAGGTAGCCCGCCTGGATGAAATCTTCCATCTCGAAGGGCCGCACCTGGATGACGCCCAACTCGGCGCCGACGGAGGCGGCGGCGATCACCCGCTGGCCGATGTCACCGTGCGTTCCCAGAACGAGGTCGATGGAAATATCCGGGTTCTCGGCGCTGAACTCTTCGAACACTGCCTGGAACACCTTCACGGATTCGGGATCACTCTCGTTGCTCAGAAAGGGGATGATCCTGACCGCGCCCTTGGGAAGCGGAGCCGCCGTTGGGGTCACCTCCACAACCCTCTCTTTTTCGACGACGGTCGTGACTTGTTTCTCGACGACGGTCGTGACCTCTTTTTCGACGACCTGGGTGACAATCCGCTCGATAGTCTGCGGTGTTGGCGGTGCACCACAGGCAGACAGGATGGCCAGGACGGCCAACAGCATCAGAATGATCAGAGCATGTTGCTTGTACATCTGTACCTCCTTTGGGTACAACGTCCAGGTGAGGTGGCGTCTTGGGGGCCGTTGAGTTGTGGGTTCAATATCCTCCTCCTTGTTTGTGATTTCGGACAACGAGGCTTGAGCTATCCCTTCACTGCGCCGCCGCCCCACCCCGCGATCAGGAACCCCTGGAGCACGGCGAAGAGAAGAATGACTGGAACCGTCACCAGCACCGCTGCCGCCATGAGCATCGACCAGGAATACATCGCCGTCTCACCGATGAGCGTGGCCAACCCGGCACTCAACGTCATCTTGTCCGAGGCCCACAACAACACCGAAGCAAAAAGGTACTCATTCCAGGCGACGTGAAAGGCGAAGAGGGCCGTCGAGATCAGACCGGGCAGCGCTTGCGGGAGGACGACTTTGTAGAACGCCTGGAATCGTGTGGCGCCGTCGATGAGCGCCGCCTCCTCAACCTCGTGAGGAATGCCGGCGAAGTAGGAGCGCAGCGTCCAGAGGCCGTATGGAAGCAGGATGCTGTTGTACACCAGCAGCAGGGCCTTAAGGGTGTTGCCCAACTGGAGCTTCCAGACAATCTGAAAGATGGGAATGACCATGAGAATGGATGGGATCATGTAGGCGAACAGAATGATTCGGGAGAAGGTCTCGAAAAAGCGATAACGGAAGCGCGTCAGGGTATAGGCCGCGGTGGCCGATAAGGTCACGGACGTGATCGTGACGCAGATAGAGATCAGGACACTGTTGCGGAACCAGGTAAAGAAGGCAGTAAACCGGAAGAGCTCGCGATAGCTCTCCAGGGTGAATCGCTGTGGGAGAATCGTCGGCGGATAGAGGTAGATTTCCTGCTCGGATTTGAACGAGGACAGAATCATCCAGAGCAGGGGGAAGACCATCGCAAAGACGACCATCAACAACGTCACGTACGCCAGAATACGGCGCAACCTCTTCAGGATCCGAGGCCATGTGAGCGTCTCGGATCTGGCCCGCCTCGTTGCCAGGTCTACGCCGGCGTACACGGTGGTGGTAGACTTCGTCATCCTTCCCCCTTGGTCCCCTTCACATCCTGAGGTGTATCTGTTTGAGCCCGCCATGTCAGAACTGGCGGGGGAGCCCAGGCGTTTCTCCCAGAAGTTCCCGCCGTAAAAAGGCAAGGTGCTCTTGAACGATTGGGTCTTCATCCGAACGATGTTCAGCCTGACCGGCGACGAATACTAGCAACGGCTGGGGTACAGTCCGCAGGATGGCTGCCATCTCGGCGAGGGGGAGCAGCCCCTCGCCGGGGCGACAGGCCGTGACGAAGTAGCCTCGATTGGTCAGGCGCGGTACGAAATCGACCCAGTGAACCGTCACGGCATGGGGGGCCAGGCGCCGTACCGTCTCCAATGGATCCTCGAAGAGTGTAGTCTGCTCGGCCACATCGAGTTGCACCCGCAATGAGGGCGACCGGAGCTCCGCGAGGATCCATTCCATCTCGGCGATCCGCAGATCACCGTGGTTTTCCAGCGCCAGCACGAGCCCGCGCGCCTCGGCCTCTGGGACCAGTCGCCGGAGGGTCTTGACCAGCCGCTCGAGCACGACCTGGCGGGGGACTGCCAGGGGTGTCCATCCATCTGCCGGAAAGGGGTAGGCGCGCGAGACGAGCCGCACCACCTGTGCTCCCAGAACGGTTGCTGCATCCAACTTGGCGCGCAATGTCTCTACCATCGCGTCAGCCGCCTGCCCTTCGACCGCCAGGAAGCCGGCACCGCTCGAGTTCCCTTTGACAACCAGGGTCAAGCCGCGCTCCACCAACAGTGCCCGCAAGCGATTCAAAGAAACCGGTTGGACGCTGAGACCAAAGGCAGAGGACAGCGGGTCCAACTGGACAGCCGTGCCGCCACAGGACACCACTCGATCCAGAAATCCCTCAAGGCCGAGGAGTCCCTGTGCGATGGTGTGTTGGTAACAAACGTTGTCAACGCCGAGCCGAATTGTCATCCACGTCTCCTTCCGCCGTGAGAGACGGAGCGACCTTCTCAAACGTAGCTTGTGAAGCCCAAGGCAACCGGTGCTGCCTGTTGTGATCTCTGAACTTGACCACTCAACCAGCGGGACACTCACGTCACCGGCGCTGAGAAAGGCACCCTGTAGAGTGCGGCTGCATTGCCTCCCAGTACCAGCGCCTCCGCCTCGGCATCCAGGCCGGTCCGTCGCACGACCTCGAGTTGAATCACAGGAATGACCGATGGCCCGTTGGAACCAAACAGGACCCGATGCGGTCCAACCGCTTTGATCGCACTGGCAATCATGCCAGCCTCCATCACGGCGGTTGTCGCCAGGTAGATGTTGGGCGTCCGTTCGGCGGCGATGATAGCCTCCCGAACGTAGTAGCGGTAGCCCATGTGATCCATCACCACCGGAACGGTGGGGAAATCGGCGGCGAGCGCGGCGATTTCCAAAGGGTGGCAAAACTGCTGCCCGGAGTGGATCGAGACCGGAACGTCCAATTCCGCAGCGGCCTCCATCAGCGGGTAGACCTTCTTCTCGATGATGCGGTAGCCGTGTTTAGGTGGCATCAGCTTGAGTCCGCGGAAGCCCCAGTCCCGGACGGCTGTCTTGAACTCCTCCACCTCCTCTGTGCCGACTTGAGGATTGATGGACGCACAGAGGATGAAGCGCGGGTGGCCGGCGGCCTGATCACGAAGCCAGGCGTTGGCGGGGCGAAGCGTGGGCTCGGGCATCAGCACGGCCATGTCGATCCCGGCTTCGTCTTCCAAGGCAATGAGTCCTTCCAGGCCATCGCGCTGTTCTGGTGCCAGGTACACTTCACAATCGATGATCATCGGTCTGCTCCTCGGATGTGCTGTTGATGGCGGGGCTGCACAGTGGGATTGAGACAGGTCTCCGGCAGTCGCCCTTCCAAAATAGCGAGGATGGCATCCTGCAGCATCGTCGTCGTCCGCTGCGTCGATTCCCACGTGCGGGGGAGGGCGTGTGGCGTGCAAATGACGTTTGGCATCGAGAGCAGTGGGTTGTCAGCGGCCA
Organism: Chloroflexota bacterium; assembly: GCA_003520455.1. The sequence goes on from DOUV01000034.1 coordinate 7,360, forward strand.
CTGGCTCGTGCTCAAAGACGTCGAGCCCGGCGCCTGCGATGGTGCCCACCCGCAAGGCATTAATCAGCGCGGCCTGGTCCACAATCGGCCCGCGGGCGGTATTGATGAGCCACGCCGTCGGCTTCATTAGAGCCAGCTCTTCCTCCCCGATCAGGTGATATGTCTCCGGCGTGAGGACGGCGTGGATCGAGACCGCGTCGGCCGTTTTGAGAAGCTCGGGGAGGCTCAGCATCTCTACCCCGAGGCCAGCGGCTTTCTCACGGTCCACGTAGGGATCATAGGCGACGACAGTCATTCCGGCGCCCTGAGCGAGCCGCGCCAGGTGGTGCCCGATTCTCCCCAAGCCGATGATGCCGAGGATCTTGCCGTAGATCTCGTGGCCGCGAGTGCTGAAGCGGGGCTGCCAGTCCCCGCGCCGGATGCTGTCCACCAGAACCAGTAAGTTCTTGGAGACAGCCAGGAGGAGGAGAAAGCTGGCCTCGGCGACGGCGATGGAGTTACCGGGTGAATTCGCGATGATCACGCCCTCAGCCGTGGCACCGGGAACATCGATGCTTTCGACCCCAACGCCCCACTTCGCAACTCCGCGGAGCCGCGGCAGGGCTGCAAACACCGGGCGCGTGAAGTGCCCGCTGCGGACGACGACCGCATCTGCCTCGGTCAGAGCGGCGATCAATTCTTCTTCGCTTTCAGCCGCTATCAGTCGCAGCTCGGCCGCTTCAGCGACCCTGGGGTACAGGTCGACCAGCGATTGGCTGCCGTAGTATGAGGCACCGGTGCAAAAGACGGTGAAGGGAGTACGGTTCGATGTTGTCATCTCTGCTCCTGGCCTGAGACCTTTCCACTGCGGGCGAACAAGAGCCGGACGGGCGCAGGCCCAGACGTAACAATGCTGTGCGGAGTACCTGCAGGGACGTAGAGGCACTTCCCCGGTGAGAGGGCATACTCGCGCGTTTCAAGGCGGGCAATGCCCTCGCCTTCCAACACGTAGAGCCCTTCGTGATCGTCGTGCAGGTCTGGCTCGCCGAATTCATCGGCGGTGTATTCCACGATTCCCATCGCGAACCCATCCGTCGCGCCGACGGTCGTTGCGTGGATCAAGCGCTGCACCCGGCGATTGGGATCCTCGCGAAAGGGTAGACTGGCTCCGTCGACGACATGGTTCTGATCCATAGAAGTTTCTGAGCCTTCCTCTGAGCGCCTCAGGGGTAGCCGACGATCTCGGTGGCACGCGCCATCAAATGGGCGACCGCCGAGTAGAGACTGTGGTAGACCTCCCGGTAGAGTCGCGCATACAGCTCGGCCACAGCCGGGCGAGGCTCGAAGACCTGGCGAATGTGAATCATCGCTTGAGCGGCCGCTTTCATATCGGAGAAGAGCCCGACGCCTGCACCGGCAGCGATGGCCGCGCCTAATGCAGGGGGCTCATCCAGGTCGCTCACCGCAACCGGCCGGTTGAGCACGTCGGCAAAGGTCTGGTTCCACTGATGGCTCTTGCTCGAGCCACCGTACATGCGGACGTCCTCGATAGGAGTACCGCTGGCCGCCTCCATCAATTCCAGAATGCGGCGGGCCTCGTACGCGAGTCCCTCGAGCAGAGCCCGCGCGATGTGGGC
>DOUV01000033.1 GCA_003520455.1 Chloroflexota bacterium
GCCGTGCGCCCCTACAGCGCGCACTCCAAACGGGCACCCGCGACGTGTACCAATTCGCCAACAGGATCTATCAAGCAAAGGAGGAAACGATGAGCGTGATTGAATCGTGGTCCATCAAGCTTGCTCAAGAAGTCGCCCCAGATGAGGTCGACCTGGCCCCCCTCATGGCTGAGGCTTTCAGGACCGGTGGAAAAGCGAGGGAGGAACTCTTTCAATCCTCGGGCGGCACGGTGGGCGCCTTCGCCCCGGGCGACGTGATCTCCGTGATGCCTCCCCTGTACCAATCCATGTTTGCCGTAGCGCCGATTTTCATCGCGGTCCTCTCGTCGGACGCCGTCAAAGGGTGCCTGGATGCTGTCAAGAACGCGCTCACCGTGATCGAGCTGCGAATGAAGGCCGAGAAGCTCGCCCCCGGGCCTGCCGAAACGACGGTGAAGCCAGCGGTTCCGCCCGGCGATGCGTACGCCCCGTTGCGGCGCGTGATCGATACGATGCGCGGCGAATTGCAATCATCCGGCCTGAGTGCCGAGAAGGCCGACGTCATCACCCTCCGCGCGTTGAAAGCACTCCTCGAGGAGCCGCAGGGCGCAACCCAGTTTGTCCAACAGCTTTCAGAGAGCAGGTAGCAACGGGAGCAAACAGCCCGGCGGTTGCCTGTCCTGACCGGCCAGGGCCTGTCCCGGCCGAGCCAGGGAAACCGCGGCTGGGGGCCTGCAGCCGGGCGGGCCCCTCCGGGCACGCCAGGGGCGGATTTATTTGCAACGGGGCAAAAAGGAATCGTGGCCTGGCCATCGCAGTCGCGTAAAAAAAGCGCCGGAGTATTCCCGGCGCCAGAGGATGAGCGGGGTGTACTCAGGTCCCTCGGGTCTCGTACCTCACTTGACTGACCCGTCCACGGAAGAGGAATCCGGCGAGCAGGCCAAAGGCAAAGCCACCGACGTGGGCCCAGACGGCCACCCCGCTGGTTTGCGACGTTGGCACGCCCAGACTGGCGATGCCGTTGAACAACTGCGTGATGGCCCAAATCCCAAGGAAGACCAGGGCGGTGACGCGCGTGACGCCCGCGCGGTAGCCCAGGAACACGAGAACCCTGACCTGTGAGTTCGGGAACATGACAATGTAGGCCCCCAGCACCGCGGCGATCGCACCGCTCGCACCGACGCTCGGAATATCGCTGCCGAGATTGAAGAGCATGTGTGCTGCCTCGGCAGCCAACCCGCCCAGGAGGTAGAATCCCAGGTAGAGGACGTGGCCCATAATCGCCTCAACGTTGTCGCCGAAGACCCAGAGAAAGAGCATATTGCCGATGAGGTGGAGCCAGCCGCCGTGCAGGAACATCGAGGTCAAGATTGTTCCGAGCCCGACCCCTTGCGTAATGTTGGCTGGCACAAGGCCGTACCGGAAGATGAAGTCCTGTAGGGCTTGTTGGCTCAGGCTGGCCTCATAGAGGAAAACGAGCGAGTTGATCGCTATCAGTCCCCAGGTCACCCAGGGTGGTCCGGCGCCGCGAACTTCTTCGTCGCCGATTGGAAACATGGTCCCCTCCTTGATTGATAAATGATGAACAATGAAATGGCTGAGCTTCGTGACTGTTCGTCAATCATGGATGCTTGACCGGTTCGAATTACAGATTTTCGGTGAAATCGCCTTAGATTCACTGATCAGTGAGGTCTTGATCGAACGCGTCGTTGTTATTCGGCTTCTCGGGTTCATCATTCGTGCTTGCAAATCAGGGGAGCAGAATCAAGTTCCCGAATGTTGTTGGTCGGTTCCACTGCATCCCTGGCGAAGTGCTGACATGGGTCTGTTCCTCCGCCGTACCCGGCAGGTCGTTGTCGCTCACGTCAAAATCATAACCAAAAACGGCGCCAGGCACCGGATCGACGTCCATGATCTTCCAGGGAATCCGCGCTTCCATGGTGTAACCGTCGGGTAAGGGCAACGCGCGGATCCGCAGCGCAGCATGGAGAGATTCGTCGCGAATGGGCAGGTAGATCACGGCTTCGGGACGCAGGTCGTTGAAATTCCCTGGCGAAAAGCCAAACTCCCAATCGTCGCTGTTGCCCTCGGCCTCGTCAAAATCACCTGCCAGGTCGGCATCTAGCCAGAATTCGCCCGCATCGCCGCGGTACATCTCCCAGCCGCGTTGCGTCTGCACGTGGCTGTCGTCAGTGACACGCACCGCCAGGTAGAGATATTGCTCGTCCCAGGCGGCCCAGGCTTCACCGCTGAGGTCGCGCCGGCCATTCCAGCGCTCGACGCCGAAGGTGGGCGTCGTGACCGGCACGCCCGGACCGACCCACTCAGCCAGGCGCCCATCGAGAACGATGATGCCCGCCGGCACCCGCGGGACAGTGAAATCCCGTCCATTGCCCACCCGCCGCCGAGATGTGATGGTACTGGTCGGCGTGGGGATGGTTGCCGGCGGCTCGGCCTCGGCGAGGGGCGGCACGCGTCCCGTTGCCTCCGGCCCGGTCGTCGGGACCCCTGCTCCAGGCAGCGGTATTGTTGGGCGCACTCCGGGTGGCAGCGCCAGGCCAGTGGCCAGCGCAGCCAGCCCTGCGGCCAAACAAAGCAATATTCCGGCCATCAACAGCGGGTAAGCCCAGCCCCTTTGGGGCTTCGACCGTGGGGACGGCGGCGGCTCGGAGTCCCCGGGAAGAGGCGGTTCGGGGGGGACCACGGGTTGGGGCGCCGTCGTGCCGCGCGTCACCTGGAGGTAGCGATCCAGCAAGGCAACCAACTGGCCGGCGTCCGCCGGCCGATCGCCGGGATTTTTAGCCAGGAGATAGTGCGCCAGGCGCGCAACGCTGTCGGGGACGCCTGGTGCCAGGCGTCGGATGTCGGGCGGCGGCTGTTGGATATGCGCCAGGGCCACAGCTACCGGATCGTCGCCCGCGAAAGGAAGCTTTCCCGTGAGGATCTCGAAGAACACGACTCCCAACGCGTAAACATCAGTGGCGGCCGTGAGCGGCTCACCGCGCGCCTGTTCAGGCGCCAGGTAGTGGCTGGTGCCCCAGACGGTCCCGGGCTCCGTCAGCCCCGCGCCGGTCGTTGCCCGGGCCAGACCGAAATCGGTGATCTTTACCCCGCCAGCCCGCCCCAAGAGCACATTGGCGGGTTTGAGGTCGCGATGGATCAGACCGGCCCGGTGCGCAACGGCCACTCCCTGGGCAATCTCGCGCAGCAGCCGCAGTGCTCGACCCACCGGGAGCGGGCTCGTTTTGGCCAGATACGCCTTCAGATCCTCGCCGGGCACATACTCCATGACGATGTACGCATCGGCCTGCTGATGAACGACCACATCGTAGATCTGGACGATGCGCGCATCGTCCAGGCGCGCCGCTGCGCGCGCCTCGTACTCGAAACGAGCCGCGACGCCGGGGGTCCGTGCGTAGTGGGGGCGCAGCCGTTTGATGGCCACCAGGCGATCAAGGCGCCGGTCGTGAGCCAGCCAGACCGCCGCCATCCCGCCCTCCCCCAAGAGCCGGATCAGCCGGTAGCGATTGTCGAGGACTATCCGCGGAGCAGTCATGCGGGTTCCTGCGTCGGCCCAGGGTGGGGCGGAGACGCAAAGCGCCGTCCGCAGGTGGACGGCGCTGGATCAGGGCTGAGCGAACAGGATTCTCAGTACGTGTTCACGCGCGGGTACCCGTAGAGCCACCAGAATCGATCTTCCGGGTACTTGCTGGCCTGCGCCGCCGGCAGGACAAAAGCCCCCGGCTCCCAGTTGGCCCGGAGCCGTTCGTCGAGTTCGTGCACTCGCTGGCGCCCCTCTTGCAAAGCCGGCTGGCCACTGCCCTCCTCCAACAATGATTCGATCCGCAGCCGCGTGGCGACTTCTTGAGGGTAATCGGCGATGCACTTGTGGTCGCCGTCCCAACAGTTTTGGAGAAACCAGCGCCAGGAGTCCATGTAGCTCTTCAACTCGCGGCCAAGTTTCTTGTAGTAGAGGTCGCGGTTTCGGTCGCGGGTGCGTTCGAATTCGCGCTCCAGCTCGGCCAACTCGTCGGCTTGCTCCGGGTCGAGTGGCTCCTCGTGAAGCGCCTCCAGCCGCTGCAAGATGCCACCGATCGTCATTTTGAGCAGACGCTCACCTTCAGGGGTATGGACCGTGATCGTTTTGAAGAGCCTATCACCTTCCAGGTAGTCCTGGAGGTGGTTCACCATGCTGCTCAGCACAGCCAGATCATAGTCGGCGGAATGACCATCCATCTTGAAACTCTCCCTCGTTGCAGTGCCGTCGGGCCAGGATGTGTTCCCCCTTGTGACGAGGTGCCTGTTCCGGATCACCATCGTATCAGGGTGGTATGCTACGCCGAACTGCACCGGACAGCAAACCACGCCTCTGCACCCTCTGCCCCGGCCTGGCGCGAACCCTGCAATTGCCTTTCGCCCACGGACCTCCTGCCCCCCTGATTCAACAAGGAAAAGGCCGCCGGACATTCGTTCCGGGGCCAGAAGAGGGGGTGGGCGTCGAGTCTTTGATCACGGGCCGGCACAGGTGAGTGGGCCGGACACCTTCCAGTCGCCGACGTTGGCGCGGCTTTGCCGGTACCGAAGCCGAAAGGCACAGGTGAGTGGGCCGGACACCTTCCAGTCGCCGGGTGACCTTCGCAGGGAGCACCTAACCCGACCATCCCTCACCGCAGCGATGATGGCAGAATTCGCATCTGATTGCGATACTTTGCAACTGTCCGCCGCGCGACCTGATAGCCGTGCTCGGCGAGTTTCTGGACCAGTTGTGCATCGGTCAATGGCTCTGTCTCGTGCGAGATGATCTCGCGCAATGCGTCCTGAACGCTCAGGGCCGCCTGGAAGAACTTTGCAAAGAGGATAACCTCGCCGGAAGGTAACATCACGTACTTTTCAGCCGTGGCGCGGCTGATCGTACTCTCATGCAGGTCCAGCGCGTCGGCGACTTCGGCCCGGGTCAACGGGCGCAGTTCGCGCCACCCATGACGGAGAAAGTCCTTCTGGCGCTCAACGACGTAGACCGCCACGCGTTTCATCGTCCGGCGGCGCTCATTGATGTGGCCGAGGAAGACTCGGGCGCGGGACACGTAGCTGGAGACGTGCTCGCGGTCCTCGGGCGAGAGCACATTGGCTTTTTTGGGAAGCTCGGTCATCAGGCGCTGGTACAATGGATTGATGCGCAAACCGAAGCGACGCGATTCGATGACCTCCACGTCGAACTCGCCCGGCTCGTCTTCGCGCTCCCGGATGACAATGTCAGGCACAACGAACGGCGTCTCGTTGACGGCACGCCAGGGCTCAGCCTCAACGAGATCGGGTATCGGGAATGGACGCAGATGATGACGGATGAAATCGCGGGCCGCGACCACCTCGGCGTATCCGACGCCGAGCTGCGCGGCGATATAGCCGTACTTGCCCTCACCTAACGCCTGGAAATACTGTTCGACGATCGGGCGGGCCAGCGGATGGGCCTGGCCCAGTTCCTCCCAACGCCGGAGTTGGATATCGAGGCACTCGCGAACGTCGCGGGCGCCTACACCGAGGGGGCCCATTCGTTGGAGCGCCTCGAGGACCACTTCGACGCGATCGACCTCGATCCCCAACGTGGCGGCAACCTCCTCGATGGTGGTGGAAAGAAAGCCCGACTCGTCCAGGCTGCCACAGAGGTAGTCGGCGATAAAATGGTCCTCGCCGGGAAGCGTCATGTGGAGCTCGGTCATGAGCGATTCTTCCAGCGTCATCTGCGAGGCTGTGAACGTGAGGGGGTCAAAATCGTCATCGTAGTCTCTGATGGGGCCCTCTGGTTCCCAATCCTCGTCGCCAAGCCCGTCACACCGGGGGCAGATCCCGGCAACCAACGGTTCACCGCAGCGTAAGCAGTGATCGTCCCGATCAAGGAGCTCGAGCGCAGGGTTTTCGGTCAGTTCCTGTTGGATGGCCTGTTGCAGTTCCTGGGAGGAAAGTGCTAGCAGCTGAGTAAACGTGACGAGCGTCGGCGAGGGCCGTTGCTCCATCTCCTGGGTCTGGTCCATATCCAGATAGAGATCCATATTCCCTCCTTCACAAGGCGAACCGTGATTGCAACTGCCGGCGTCCGGTGGCATAACCATTGCTAATAGCAAGTCTAGTACCCACAGTTTAACCGCGCTGAGAACGTGATGAAAGGAACTCCTGATACTATGGTTGTCGACCTGGCGCGACCCACCCTCCTGGTTGTGGATGATGATCCGGCGATTCTGGGGCTCGTCGCCAGCCTTCTTGAGGATCAGTTTGATGTTGCGTGTGCCAGCGATGGCTGGGAAGCCCTCGTGATCGCGGCAGAAGTTCAACCAGATGTGGTACTACTCGATCTGATGATGCCCGGTATTAACGGCCTCACCCTGACGGAGGAACTGCGTAAACTTCCCCGTGGTCGGGATCTGCCCGTTTTCGTCATGACGGCCCATCGAGGATTGCAGGCCGAGGCTGAACGGCTGGGGGTCGCCGGGTGCTTTCTCAAGCCGTTCGAGCCGGACGTGCTGATTACCGGCCTGGCATCGGCGACCAAGGTGTAGCAGTTTGCCCCAGTCGCCTGGGGCCGACAAAGAACCGCGCTCCCTTTGGAGCGCGGTTCCAGTTTGACCACTCTCTCAGGCCGGTTGTACGAATCCATGCATCGCTGCCCGCGCCGTCCAATCGTCGAGGGTGAGCCCAAGCCGGACACAGGCCTTCCCGACGTCACCCTCGGCGAGTCGTAGGGCCTCCTCCATCATCTGCTTCTCAGCTCGCGCCAAGACCTCGGCCAGTGGCACTTCCTGCCGGACTTGCTCGGTGATGTCAATCTTGCAGTCGCGCGGGGCACTCGTCATGATCAGGTGCTCGGGGCCGATGATTCGTCCCTGCGAGAGCACGACTGCGCGCTCGATGACATTCTCAAGCTCGCGAACGTTCCCCGGCCAGTCGTAGCTGCGCAGCACGTCCATCGCCTCCTCAGAAATTTTGGAAGGCGGCTGGCTGGGCGCATAGCGATACTTGTCCAGAAAATGGGCTACCAGCAGGGGGAGATCATCCATCCGTTCACGCAATGGCGGCAGGTACACGTTGATCACGTTCAGGCGGTAGTAGAGATCTTCCCGAAAGTGCCCCTCAAGCATTTCCTGTTCGAGGTTCTTGTTGGTCGCGGCGATCACGCGGACATCCACTCTGATCGTGGTGTTGCCACCAACCCGCTGGAATTCCCCCTCCTGGAGAACGCGCAAAAACTTCTTTTGCGTATTCGGGCTCATTTCGCCGATCTCGTCAAGGAAGATGGTCCCCCTGTCGGCCAGCTCGAAATGCCCCTTACGCCGCTCTACGGCGCCCGTGAAGGAGCCCTTCTCGTGACCAAATAGCTCGCTCTCCAACAGGGTCTCCGGGAGGGCCGCGCAGTTGATCTTGACCAGGGGACCACGCCGCCGGCGTGAGTTCTGGTGGATGGTCTCCGCGACCAACTCCTTACCGGTGCCGGTTTCGCCCGCGATCAGCACAGTCGCATCGCTGGGGGCTACCCGCCCGATGATCTTGTAGACGGTTTGCATCGGCGCGCTCTGGCCGATAATGCGGTCGCGCGCATCGCGCTTCCCGAGCGCGTCCTGCAACTGCTTGACCTGGCTGGCCAGCTCGCGGTGCTCGAAGAGCCGCCGCACGACAATCTCGACTTCATCCAGCTCGAGCGGTTTTACCAGGTAGTCGTAGGCCCCCGCCTGGACCGCCTGGATGGCCGTGTTGCTTGTCCCATGACCCGTGATCACGATGACCGGGATATCCTTCCCCAGGCCAAAAAGCTCCTGCATCACAGCCAACCCGTCCGTATCGGGCAAGCGAACATCGAGCAGCATCAGATCGTAGTCTGTTTCGGGAACCTTCGCGAGGGCTTCCTGGCCGGTCGCGGCCAGAGTCACGAGGTAATTCTCTTCGAGGAGGTCCTTCAAGACGTCACGAATCTCTTGGTCGTCATCGACGATTAGAATGTGGCGCTGATTCACTGGTACCTCACTTCCTAGCGTCTGGAAATTGTACAAATCATTATAGCTGGGGCAGAGTGAGACGGCAATTACTTGACCCGCTAACGCCCAGATTCTCGCGGCGATTGGCTCGAGCGCCGGTTGGCTCCTGGCCTGGAAACTGCTTCTCACAGCGGTGGCTCTCAGACGTCAGGGCGGCGCAATTGTAGCCGTGCGACGCGCTTGCCGGGTTGGACGCTGGCCGCGATGAGGCTGGAGCGCTCCCGAGGGAGCCAGATGCCTCGCACCTCTTCCCCACGACTTGCGGGCGGTCCTGCCCAGACGTGTCCAGGCCTTGGTCATTCGCTCGGCCGGGTGCTATACTGCTGAGAGTGGTCTGGAGGAGAAAAGATGAGTGATCGGGAGATGGATGCTGCAACTCATACCGGCAGCACATTCTCCGATGTAGCCCTATACATTCATTGCTACCTCGAGGAGTTGATGACGATCCAGCGCGCTGCCATCGTACTCGGCGCCGAGCGCGATCCGAGGCGCGTGTTGCACCTGGTGGCTGAGCAGGCGGTGGGCCTCGTGAATGCTTCCTATGCCCTCAGGGGTCTGCTCATCCCCGAGGGCGAGCGTTCACCTCCATCATCGGGCATGAGTTGCGCACCCCACTGACCTCGATTCTGGGCTACAGCAAGCTTCTCATTGACCGCCCGGATGTACCTGCCGAGAGACGCGCCAGGTGGGGGCGCTTCATCCTGGAGAAGAGCCGGCTCCTCAACCGTCTCGTTAACGATGTGCTCGACCTCTCCCGCCTCAACATGGGCCGCTTCGAGCTTCAATTCAAGGCCGTTCGGTTGGACGCGCTCATCCGCCGCGTGGCCGACGAATTTTCCCTGGCGACCGACCGGCACCAGATTGTGGTTGAGGTCGCCGGCTCACCGGCATCGATCCAGGCCGATGAGGATCGGCTCGAGCAGGTCCTCGCCAACCTGCTCAGTAAAGCCATCAAGTACTCACCCGCAGGCGGTCTGGTTCAGATTCGGCTCAAGGAGGTCGGAAACTGCCTGCAGCTCCGCGTGTCCGATCATGGCGTTGGGATCGCACCCGAGCACTTCGACCGAATCTTGGAGCCGTTCTACCGGGTGGACAACAGCACGGCTCGCTCGATCTACGGGAGTGGCCTGGGGCTAGCGGTCAGCCGCGGCATCGTCGAGGCCCACGGTGGCACACTGACCGTCGAGAGTACGCTCGGTGAGGGCAGCAGTTTCTTCATCACCATCCCGCGCCAGACTGGTGGCGAGGGCGAACTCCGCCTATTGATCGATAGCCGACTCGAGTGACGCTTGAATCGGTGCAGAACCCTACGCGTTTTACGTTTTACCGTTCACGTCTTATAATCGCGACTCGCTCGGAGGGTGGAGGCACGTCCCATGCAACCTGGAATGAGCGGCCTGACCTTCGGCGCCGATCATCCGCTCGACGGCGATATTCTCCTCGCGGCGATCAATGGCTTTACCCACCTTGATATCGTGGCTCCCAAGCTCGAGTGCTACCTCGCCCAGGGTGAGTTCGACATTCGTGACCTGAAGCGCCTCTTTCTTCGGACGCGGCCCGGTGCGCTGGATGGCCTGAGCGCGGTCGAGTTCGGCGCGGCGGGACGTGACATCCTTCTGGCACGAGCCGAGGTACTCTTCAAGCAGGCGCGCCGGGTGGGGGCCGCAACGCTCATCGTTCGCCCGGTCCCTACGGAGGCCACCGCTGAAGAGATCGTGGAGACGTTGGCCGCCCTGGGCGCTGCAGCCCAACGATGGAGCGTTCGCCTGGCTGTGGCACCTGCTCCGAGCGCGGGCGCCTCGCGGGGTGAGGAACCCCTCACAGACCCGCTGGCCTCCTACGCCGGTCTGAGCGCACTGATGGCGCAGGTGGATCAGCCGAGCCTCGGATTGCTGATTGATACTGTCGCCGTCGCCCGTGAGGCCGCCCTGGACTGGTTATCGAGCGTCCCGCCCGAATGGATTGTCCACGTCCATCTGGCCGACGCGGCGGCGGATGGCACTGGGCCGCGCCTGCTCCCGGGCGCCGGCGAGCTTCCGCTGGCGGGGATGCTGGCAACCCT
>DOUV01000592.1 GCA_003520455.1 Chloroflexota bacterium
ACACCGAGGCCGACGGCGACCCCACTTCCGTTACTCATCCCCGTCGATCAGATCACACCGGAGGCCAAAACACCCAAGCCGACCGCAACGCCGACACCCTCGGTATTACCGGCTGCGCTGAAGGACAAGATCGTCTTCCTCTCCGACCGGTTCGGCAAGACAGCCGTCTTCGTGATGGACCCCGACGGCAGCAACGTGGCGCTGCTGACCGATCGCTGGCCCTACGACCTCGCCTCGGAGCTGGATACCTTCTCACCCGATCGCAACTACCGGCTCTTCGTCAGGGGCCAGGAAGGGACCTACTCGGTCCTGGGGCAGAACATTACAACGGGTGAGACCTGGCTGCTCGTGGGCGGTTCCCGGGTGACCTATGATCCGGCCTGGTCTCCCGACGGCGTGCAGGTCGCCTTCGTCTCGCAGCAGGCCGGCAATGACGAGATCTTCGTCATCGACAAGGATACGCGCCAGGAGACCCGGCTGACGAATAACCAGTGGGAGTGGGACAAGCATCCGAGCTGGTCACCCGACGGGAGGCAGATCGTCTTTTGGTCAAACCGTGGGACGGGGCGGCAGCAGATTTGGATGATAAACGCCGACGGAAGCGAGCCCCGCAACATCAGCAATAACGAGTTCAACGACTGGGATCCGGTGTGGGTCAAGTCGACGGCTGAGCCCGCCGCAGTCGCCTCACTATCGCCGGCGGGCCCGGGGATCGCGGGTGCGCCGGCGGCCACACCGACCACAGCTCTCGCGACGGTCCTCCTTTCTCCAACAGCACCGCTGTTGCTCTCTCCGAGTGATGGCCTGCTGATCAGGGGCGCACCGCAGCGATTTGTCTGGCAGCCGACCAGCACACTGAGTGCGGATGAGCACTACCGGGTGGAGGTCTGGCCGCAGGGGAGCGATCCTCAGGGGGTCGTGGATACGCGCGAGAGCAGCTGGACCGGTTCGCTCAACCTTGTTCCTGGGATCTACCGCTGGCGGGTGCAGGTACTCGCCTCGGACATTCGAGGGCAGATCGAGCGAACTGCCAGTGAAACTTTCACCTTCCGCTGGCAGAGCTAGCTCGTTTCCACATTCCCAAGTCCGCGCATTCCGTGTTGGCTGTTTGAACGGCGGATCAACGTTTTCGAAGGAGGAAGAGCACTCGTGAGAATCCTCGTCACCGGCGGAGCCGGCTTCATCGGCTCGCACGTTGTCGATGCGTATCGTGCGGCCGGGCACGATGTCGCTGTGGTGGATGATCTGTCCAGCGGACAACGGGGGCATCTTGATCCGGGAGTCCGGTTCTATCAAGTTGACATCCGAGATTCCGGGTTGGATGAGGTCTTCGCGCAGGAGCAACCAGAGGTCGTGAGCCACCAGGCCGCCCGGGCGAACGTCCGCGAATCGATGGAGAAGCCACTGCTCTACGCCGACGTCAATGTCCTGGGGTCGTTGAACCTGCTGGAGTGCTGTCGCCGGCACAACGTTCGAAAGGTCATCTACGCCTCCACCGGCGGTGCGACCTATGGCGAGCCTCAGTTCCTCCCGGTGTCCGAGGATCACCCCATTAATCCGCTGGATCCCTACGGCGCCAGCAAGCACCATGTAGAGCACTACCTGTATCTCTATCGGGCCAACTATGGAGTCGGCTACACCATTCTGCGCTACCCCAACGTCTACGGGCCGCGGCAGGACCCCCACGGGGAGGCAGGGGTCGTGGCCATCTTCACGGGCCAGATGTTGAACGGAGGCCGGCCGCAGATCAACGGCAGCGGGGAGCAGGAACGCGACTTCGTGTACGTCTCTGATGTGGCCAGAGCGAATCTGCTGGCGCTCGAACGGGGCGATGGCGCAGTGTACAACATCGGTGGGGGCGTCGGGACGTCGGTGAACTGCATGTTCGTGCTTCTGGCCCGGTTGACCGGCTACAATCAGCCGGCAAATCACGGGCCGGCCAGGCAAGGGGAAGTGTTCAAGATCTATCTGGATGCGATCCGCGCCCGCGAGGAGTTGGGGTGGACCCCGCAGGTGACACTCGAAGAAGGGCTCGCGTGGACGGTGCAATCCTTCCAAAAGACGAGTTGAGCTAAAGCCCATTACAACAGCACGGCGACGTGCATCGAGGCCTACTATGTCTACTTCTCGCCGATATAATCGTATTCGCCGCGGCGAACAGTCGCTACAACCCGATCCGTGGCGTGTGCGTGGAGTGCAGAATCATGTCATGGAGAAAGCTACAAAATAAAAGTGTTTTGGCCCGTTTTCCACTCGACTTCTCGACGACAAACGTAAAATGGGCCAACCCACTGATCACGCGTGCCAACATTCGGGCAGAAAAACTGGAAAGCGCTGCAATTTGGCCTTACGTCCTCCTTGCCAGCATGACAGTGCTTGCAGCTGCTCTTCGTTTCTACAAGCTTGGCATATGGAGCTTCTGGCAGGATGAGATCAGTTCAGTGATGGGCGTACGAGATGGATTCAACGAGAGTATTGTCAGACAGTCCCTCTCCCTGGCACTCATTCGCATGACTGTCGCCTTTCTTGGAACGAGCGAGTGGAGTGCCAGGCTGGTTCCAGCGCTCATCGGCATCATCACCATCCCAGCTCTCTATTTTCCAATCAAGAAGATGTTCGGTTCTACCATCGCGTTAGTATCAATCCTGCTGTTGGCCGTTTCGCCCTGGCATCTTTACTGGTCGCAGAACGCACGGTTCTACTCATTTCTGCTGCTTCTGTACGCATTGGCGCTATTCGCCTTCTACTTCGGCATCGAAGAGGACCGCCCCCAATACTTGCTGATCTCCCTATTTCTTCTGGGCCTCGCAGCGCGAGAGCGTTTGCTCGCGTTATTCTTTATCCCTGTGGTTCTGAGCTACCTTGTGCTCCTACGAGTACTGCCGTTCGAGAAACCTGCCGGGTTTCGGGTGCGGAACATGAGCATCTTCTTCCTGCCAGCCTTCATTCTAGCCCTGTTTTTCACCTTTCCCTATTTACGATCTGTATCTGGGTGGATGATCGGGTTTGGGCGGGTAAACAACAATCCGTTGTGGCTGCTATCGGGTGTTGTCTACTACGTGCGCATTCCGATCATGGTCATGGCGGCGATGGGGACCATCTACCTGCTGGCGAGGAAGGATCGGGTTGCTCTGTTCTTAAGTCTCAGTGCGATGATCCCATTCCTTACCATTATGGTTCTGTCCATGTTTCAGTACACAGCCAACCGCTATATCTTCATCTCACTGCCCAGTTGGATCATTCTGGCAAGTCTGGCAGCGGTTGAAATCTTCCGCAAGAGCCAGGAGAACACCAGAATTCTTGCGGTTGGTGTTTTGGTCTTTCTTGTGCTGGATCCGCTTGGAGAAGATGTGCTCTACTATCAGTATCAGAACGGCAACAGAGATAATTGGAAAGCGGCGTTTGCACTGGTTCGGCAGCAAAAAAAAGAGGGTGAACTGGTCGTCAGTAATAGCCGTCTGTTGGCGAATTACTATATACGAGAGAAAACGGAAACGATGGAAGAGTTTGATCTCTCTCGCGTCAAAGAAACTCAAGAAAGAATCTGGTTCGTGGAAGATATGACCGTCGCGAGTCTACGGCCCGATATGCACCGCTGGATACAGAAGAATGCTCAACTGGTCGCCAATCTGGACGTGCACGTTCATGCAAGAAATTTCGAGATGAGGGTCTACTCCTATGATCCGAGTGTACCGAGGAGATGGGCGGCGCCGAATCCTCTTCAGTAGTGGTGCCGTGATTGAATGGCTGAAACGAGTGAGGTACATCCAGAGTCCTTTTGACAGGACCACGTCTGTCGTCCGCCGAGTTCGTCTCCACGTCCTGAGCAGATCGGTCTGCGTGATCGCGGACCCCGATTGCGACATTTCAGGAGGGGGGGAAGCGGTGGTTTTTCCACACCGGGTGGCAGAACGACAAAGACAGCGGCGCCGAGGCCCCTGGCTTCTGCGCTGGCTGGTGGCACTGGGGGTGCTCGCATTACTCTACTTCTACAGTTGGTGGAGCGTCCGTGGACGAATCGGCTCATTCTGGCTGGCCGTGGCTCTCGTGCTGGCGATCCTTTACGGGTCGGTCCAATTCCTGGGGAACTGGTTGCTCTATCTGGCGGCGAGGCACCGGTTTGCGCCCGGGCCACCGCCCGACGGCCTTACCGTTGATGTGTTTGTCACCGTATGCCGGGAGCCATATGCGCTCATCGAGCGGGCCTTGACGGCAACGGTTCACATGCGCGGCGAGCATCGTACCTGGCTGCTCGATGATGGTGCTGATCCCGCGCTGGCCCGTCTGGCCAGGCAGTTGGGGGCCGGTTACCTGACGCGTCCGGATCGAAAGCATGCCAAGGCTGGTAATATCAATGCTGCATTGGCGCGTACGTCGGGCGATCTCGTGGTCATTTTTGATGTGGATCACGCGCCAGAGCCCGACTTCCTGGAGCGGACCCTTGGCCACTTTCGCGATTCGAAGGTGGGCTTCGTCCAGGTTATGCTTACCTTTGGAAACGGTGAAGAAACCTGGGTCGCGCGATCAGCGGTGGAGACAGGCCTCGATTTTTACAATCCCACCTCGCTCGGCATGGATGCGGTGGGAAGCGCGACAATGATGGGCAGTAACGCGCTGATTCGGCGGGCAGCACTGGCTTCGATCGGCGGCTATCAGTCCGGGCTGGCTGAAGACCTGGCGACGTCCATCGCTCTCCATGCGGCCGGATGGCGATCGGCCTACGTAGCGCAGCCGCTCGCGCCAGGCCTCGCTCCGCGCGATCTGGCTGCCTGGTTTACACAACAACTGAAGTGGGCACGCGGCGTGTTCGAGGTGCTGCTGACGATCTACCCGCGCCTCTTTGGCCGCCTGACCTGGGGACAACGACTCGCCTACGCTGTCCGTATGACATATTACTGGGCTGGCCCTTTTGTTTTCGCCCATATCCTGCTCACTCTGGCGATCCTGTTTGGTGGGAGCGCTCCTGCTCGGGCGAGTTTTCAGCAGTATCTCGCCCATCTGTTCCCCGTCGGGGTCTTTGCGTTGCTGATCCGGCAGGCGGCCCTGCGAATCTGGCGACATCCTTCGGTGCAGGCGGGTCTGCTGGGGAAGCCAGTCACGCTCATCTATGCCACCTGGCCGATCTATACTGTTGCCTGGCTGATGGCGCTTCTACGCGTCCCCTGGGGCTTCCGCTCGACTCCGAAAGGCCCGACCGGTGCGCTGAACCCATTCTGGCTTCTTCCCCAGGTGATGGCAGTCGTGCTGCTCGGCAACGGAGTGGTCTATGCGTTTATAGCTGCCGAGCAGCGCCTCCTGCCCATGATCCTTCTTTTTGCTGTGATGCAGGTGGTTCCTCAGGTGGTGCTGCTCTCTCAATGGTTGTACTCGGCAAGAGCGGTGGCAACGGCGACGAGCCATTCCCAGCCCAGGCTGCAGTTTCCAGAGCGCCCGGCGACGCTCTCCAATTATCCGGGGGAGCACCAGCATCATAACGGGTACGGGGGCATATCGCTCCTCGACCAGCCGGCGGCGCCCGGGACTGATGGCCCGATGGCAGAATGAGAGACCACTATGGCGACCGCTATCCTTGATCTTGATCTGCACCACCTCCCTCCAGAGATCGCCGGCCTGGGGCGCTATCACCGCGCGCTCGTTCTTGTCCGGCAGCGTGGGCAGCCTGTCGGCCAGGCAATCCTGCCGGTTGTCGATGGGGGGATCGACGGTGCCGGGCTCCGTGATGCGCTGATGGCTGCCGCGGATGAGGCTTTGCGGGAGCATTGGCTCCACGACATCGTGAGTTGGGACGAGGTGCAAACAGGGGGCTTCGAGCCTCGACCGGCAACGGTAGCGGTCTGCACTCGCGACCGGCCCGGGGCGTTGCGGCGCTGCCTCGACGCGCTGATGCGCCTGCCCGACGACGGCCAGGACGTGCTGGTGGTCGATAACTGTCCATCCAGCGATGCGACGCGACGCCTCGTGGCGGGCTACGAGCGCGTTCGCTACGTGCGCGAGGAGCGCCCCGGCTTGAACAACGCCAGGAACCGGGCGCTGCACGAGGCCCGCCACGAAGTCGTCGCCTTCACAGATGACGACGCGGCGCCTGACGCAGGCTGGCTTCGGGCCCTGCTCCGCAACTTCGAGGAC
>DOUV01000836.1 GCA_003520455.1 Chloroflexota bacterium
CGGTGGGCGTCACCGCGGGCGCGGCAGGCTGAGTGCCCGACATGATCGCAGGCACGACGAACGCGACCAAGAGGACCACGACCACCAGGCCGCCGACGCCGACGGCGATTTTTACGATGTTGCTCGGCCCGGTCGGGCGACCCTCTGCGTCCACCTCGCGCGCCGTGAGATCCTGCAGCACTGGGCTGAGGCCGGGAACAGGCTGCCCGTTGGCCCACATGAGGAAGGCGACAAGGAGCGCGGAGAGAATGATGATGCCAACCAGGATCAGGCTCAAGAACATGAAGAAGCGGGCCAGGGCATCGCCAGGGCCCGGTGTGGGACCGGGGGCTTGGGCGAGGGCCGGCAGGGCCAGCAGCAACAACGCAACAAGGCTCAGGATGACGCCGAGGAGCCCTTTGGCAGCAAGGCTGGCAGGAGATCGCATGACAGTTATCCTCGTAATCACAGTCGCTCTTCCTGGAGTATGGTGTGCCGGGGAGGCGACGGTCATGTCGTCCCCACTTCCAATATGCGCGATCATAGTAGCGGTTCGACGGGGTACGACAACATAGGTTCACACGGGGGAGTGTGGAAACTGGATTGGAACAAGAGCCAGGCGATTCTACCATCCGTCCCGTGGGTTGTCAACGGGAAAAGTGGTCTTGCGTCCCGTGCGGAACGGGCGGCTGGCGCGCACAACACATTGGTATTGTACCCTTCACCAGTTATGCACCGCCCCGAGGCCGGTTTTCACGCGCCGTGCGCTCTGCACGTCAACCGTCAGCACTCCCTTTTTGCCAGAAACTGGAGGCCCTGGCACTTTTGGATGCGTTCCAGCCGAGCGAGTGGTCTGATGGGCGTCGTTTTGCGGTGCCCACGGGCACTGTGCTATAATTCTCAATCGGGCGCGCCTGAAGGGCGCTCTTTTCATGAGGGTGAGATCCGTGACTGGAACGCTGATCAACATCGTTGCGGTGCTCGTGGGGGGGACGCTGGGATTGCTGATTGGCAATCGCCTGGCAGCCCGGACACAGCAGACGGTGATGAGCGGTATTGGCCTGGTGACGCTCGTGATCGGCGTTCAGATGGCTCTTGCCACGCGAAACATCCTAATCGTCATGTTCAGTGTTCTGTTAGGGGGTGTTTTGGGGGAGTGGTGGAACATCGATGGCCGGCTGCAGGCCTTCGGCGACTGGCTCCAGCGGCGCCTGGCGCCGGGAGGTGAGCCTGCGGGTGACGGCCGGAGTGTGAGCCAGGCCTTCGTTACGGCCAGCCTTGTCTTTTGCGTCGGACCGCTGACGATCCTCGGCGCAATCCAGGACGGGCTTCTCAGTAACTTTCAGTTGCTCGCGGTCAAGAGCATTCTGGACGGTTTTGCGGCCATGGCCTTTGCCACCACGTTGGGCTGGGGCGTGCTGCTCAGTGTTATCACCCTCCTCGTCTACCAGGGCGGGATCAGTCTGGTGGCGATGCTTGCTGCCGGTGCCTGGGCCACCAGCGTGAGTCGTGACAACCCCGGTATCATCGAACTGACAGCCACAGGTGGAGTTCTGATAATGGGAATCAGCCTGCTGTTGCTCGATGTGAAGCGCATCCGCATTGCGAACTTCTTGCCCGCGATCGCTCTGGCGCCCCTGTTTGTGATCGTCTTACAATATCTAACCGTACGTTGAGCACGGCGCTTTTGAGCGTTCAGAGCCAGGATCGAAGTGTGGCCGCCTCCGAAACCCACAAGACGCCGGTTTACTCAACCCGCACCTTTCAAGGAAAAGCATATGGGAAATTCAGTCGGAGACAGACAGCGCAAAGATGTTGCCCTGTTTGTCGATTTCGAGAACGTGTACATCTCTGTGCGTGCCGTCTACGAGCAGAATCCGAACTTCGAGAGTATCATCGAGAAGGCTCAAGAGTACGGCCGCCTCATTATCGCCCGAGCCTATGCCGACTGGTACCGCTACCAGCGCGTCACGAATGCGTTGTACGCCAACGGTATCGAGCCGGTCTACGTTCCGACCTACTACTATGGACAGGAACGCAAGAAGGGTTCAGCTATCAAGAACAGCGTAGACATCCACATGGTGATTGACGCCATGCGGACGGTTTACACCCACAGCAACATCGACACCTACATCTTTGTGACTGGCGATCGCGATTTCATCCCGTTGATAAATGCGATTCGCCAGAAGGGCAAAGAGTGCATCGTCGTCGGCGTGGCGGAAGCGGCTTCCAGCCATCTGGCGCAGAGTGCGGACGAATTTATCTTCTACCACCAACTGGTGGACAACCTGAAACCGCCCAAGCCGCTGTCCGACCCCTATCCGGTGTTGGTTGATGCTGTCAAGCTTGCCCGCCAGCGCGGCAACGTCCCGACCTTCGCCACGCTGAAACTGTTGATGGTCGAACTGCTCGGGGAGTTTGACCAGAGCAACTACAAGGACAAGAGTGGAAAAGCCTTCTCCAAGTTTAAGGATTTCGTCAAGGAGGCCGAGCGCCGCGGGCATATCCAGATCTTTACCAGCGGCACCGTGAATGAGATCTTCCTGCCCGGCGAGAACCCGCTCGAACTGAGTCAGTTCGCTCAGCCGGCCGAGGAAGCAACATCGGACGAAGCTAGCGGGAGTGACTTTGAGAATCCGTTTGAGCTGCTCATCGAGGCGGTGCACCTGGCCCGTAAACGCAATAATCTGTGCACCATGGCGACCCTCAAAGTCCTCATGAAGGACTTGAAGAAAGGCTTCAACGAGGGTCAATACACCGACAGCGAGGGCAAGCCGTTCAGCAAGTTCAAGGATTTTCTCCTCGACGCCGAGAAGCGCGGAGTTGTCCAGATCTTGACGACCGGCACCGTTGATGAGGTCTTCCTTCCGGGTGAGGACGCGCAGAAGCTGAGTCGCTTTGCAAATCGCAAGGCGGAAGATCCCCGTAAGGGGGGCAGCAACGGTAACAAGCCCTGAGTCTCACGCTGTCCCCTGGACGGCGCGCGAGACGGTCATGGGGACCCTGATTGGGTTGGGGGTCCTTTTTGGCTGGCAGCTCGTCTTTGTCGGTCTCGACGCCTTAGGGGTCGTCCAGGTCAAGGGAGCACTCGGCGCGATTTTGCCTTGGGGCCACCTCTTGATGGGGCTCACCATCTGGTGGCTGGTGCGTCGCTGGCACAACACTGGCCTGCGGGCTCTTGGCTTTCGGACGGTCTCGCTGCTCCGTGGTTTTTGGCTGTACGCGCAGGCCATCGTGATCGGCTATAGCGCGCTGGTGATCTGGGGGATTATCGTCTACGCCCTCACAGGACGCGGCGCGCAGCAGAATCTCTTGCCAGCGTTTGGGACGGGCCGAGAGGCGCTGTTGGCAGCAGCCCTCTCGGCCAGCCTGATCGCCCCAGTGACAGAGGAACTGCTCTTTCGCGGCTTCCTCTTTGCGGGTTTACGTAAGCGCCTGGACGTGATCCCTGCCATCGTCATCAGCAGCCTGGCCTTTGCGCTGTTCCATTTCAACCCCTTCGCCTTCCCAGCCTTGTTGGCGCTTGGTGGCGTACTGGCCTGGCTCTTCCAGCGCTCGGGCTCGCTCTGGCCGGCCATCGGCTTACACGCAACGATCAACACTGTCACGCTCCTGGTCTGGTACGCCCAGACCAACGGCCTTATTCCAACCCCAGCCTGATCGAATCTCGCCACCTGGGTCAATCGCCCGGGTCTCCGGCGACGAGAAGACCGGCATGTTGCCGGTCCTTTTGACCTCCCTTCGGGACTCGTCACACCTCCACCTGGCGATGTCTTACCTCACGCGTGTATCAACCCTTGAAGATAGGCAGCTCGACCTTCCGCTCCCGTTCTCCAACGGTACTTGACGATATTCTCGAGGGCTGTGGCATAGTGAGACTCAGGCCGGCCGTCCACGCCCCGCTGGCGCGACCCCTGACGCCGGGCCGAGGCGCGGACCTCCCTCGCGCAGCGAAGCTGTCTCGCTGGGCGACGGGCCCTTTGCCTTGTGTTTTCGGACCGGGCGGGCAGTACTG
>DOUV01000914.1 GCA_003520455.1 Chloroflexota bacterium
CTCGACTTCGTGCCGGCCGTGAACACCGGCTGTCGGCCCGCGCCGCAGTGGGCCGTCGCCGTCGCCGATGGAGTGATTGCTCGCAGTGAGAATGGCGAGGTCGTGCTCGATCTGGACGGTGACGGTTTCATCGGGACCGGCTGGACGATCCTCTACATGCACATGGCCCGCAACGGGCGAGTCGCCGTCGGCAGTCGTGTCCATGCTGGCGATCCCATCGGCCATCCGTCCTGCGAGGGTGGCTTCGCCGATGCGACCCATCTGCACCTGGCGCGACGCTACAACGGCCAGTGGCTGCAAGCCGATGCGTTGCCGGCCTTCGTGCTGGCCGGCTGGCAGGCGGTCGCCTGGGAGCAATCCTACGATGGCGAACTGGTGCGTGGCGACCAGCGTCGCACGGCCTGTGCCTGCCGGCGCGACGATCTGAACGGGATCAGCCGGTAGATCTATCGCCTGAGGGAACGTGAGCGTGTGAACCGCATCAAAACCATCCGAGGGCAACCAGGGTTGTCACCCCGACCGAGGTGAAGAATACCTGGGTGATCACCGCGAATAGGACCGCCAGGGCGATCGGCCCAATTCCTGTGAGCACTGTGTCCTCCGAATCCCTTCCCTCACGCCGTGATGAGGTCGAGAAGAACAGGGTAGACGAGGTCTGTCCGCTGGCCGACCTGGTCCGGGTCGATGATATCGTGGACAAGGCCCAGATCGGCACTGAACTCGTAGGTGCGGATCTGCTCCGCGCCACGCCGGCGCCACTGATCGACGAGCCGGTTCGTGCTTGCGTTGTTGAGCACCGGGTCGTTGGCATTGGTCACGACGATGATTGATCGGGCCGCCGGCCGGGCTCGCCGGGCCTGGGCTTGTATGGTCGCTGCGAGGCGCAGGACCTCGGCTACGGGGCGCGTTGCGAAGCGCGGGTAGTTGTGGAGCGGGGGAACGGGCTCAGCCTTGCGGACGGGGTCCCACCAGACGAAGCGATTCGGTAGCCAGCGGGCCAGACGCCACGCGAGTGGCGTCGCCGCAAGGGGTACGGCTTTGAGCGCGAAACCCGGCGAGACGATTACGACCCGATCCACATCTTCGCGGTGCTGAGCCACCCAGGATGCCAGGACACCGCCCATCGAAAGGCCAACGACGGTCACGCGATCGGCCAATCCGCGCGCGATATCCACGGCCTCAGCCACACAGGCAAGTAGCTCCTCGGCGGTCAGGGTGGCCAGATCTTCCGTCAAGCGATCGGCGAGGCCGTGGCGCGGCAGCCGCGGCACGAGCACGTTGTACCCCAGATCGTAGCAGCTCGGGGCGAGTGCCTGATATTGCCGGGGACAACTGGTCAGCCCATGCAGCAGCACAGCCGCCCGCTCGACGGTGCGGCCATGGGTGAGGAACTGCGTGCGGCAGAGGGGATTGACGCTGGCGCCATCTGCGGCGCCCAGCGCCTCGACCCGGGCAGCCGCCTCCGCATAGCTTGTGGCCGGGCGGGGGGATGAGGCCAATTTAGATCTCATCGTCAGCCCTTCAACCGCCCGGCTGCTCGACGCGGCGGACACCCAGCGTCACCTGGGTGCCATCGAGGAAGACGCTGGTCTGCGCGGTGTTGGCAGGCGGTGGCGCATGGTGGAGTTCGATCGCCAGGATATCCCGCTTGAGGACGTCGCTCCACTCGGCGAGGACGTCACCGACAGGCCCGGCGATCCACGCCGTAATCCGGTCGGTCAATTCGAGGCCCGCCTGCTTGCGGAGCTGGTTGAACTGACGTGCCAGCTCCCGGGCCTGGCCCTCCCGCCGCAGGGCCGATGTCACCGCGGTCGTGACGGCAACGGTGTACGGGCCCTCGCTTACGACAGCATAGCCGGGCCGGTCCTCGGGCTCGATTGCAATCTCGTCAGGGTAGAGCGTGACACGCTCGGCGTCCACCGGCACCTCGACGCTCTCTCCTTGCAGCAGCGCGCGGGCCAGAGGCGTGTTGTCGACTTCTTTGAGGGCTGCTCGCAGCCGCGGGAAGGTCTTACCCAGGCGCGGGCCGAGCCTGGCCGGATTGGGATTGATGCGGTAGCTGGCCAGCTCCTCGCCCGAGACCAACTGCAACTCCTTGACGTTGAGTTCGTCGAGGAGTTCGTTTTTCAGCCTTTCGAGCGCGGCCCGCTCCTCCGGTTGCGGCACGCTGACAGCGACTGCCTGCAGCGGCTGGCGCACCTTGATGCCGGCCTTGTTGCGGGCGGCGTGCCCCAGGCTGGTTACCTGCTGCACCAGCGCCATCGCGCGGCTGAGCGCTTCGTCAATCAGGGCTGGATTAGCGACCGGAAAGTCGGTCAGGTGGACGCTCTCCGGCGCGCTGGCGTCCAACCGCCGGACCAGGTTCTGGTAGAGCGTCTCGGCCAGGAAAGGCGTGAAGGGGGCCAGGAGCTGGCTGAGCGTCACCAGGGCCTTGTGGAGCGTGGCGAAGGCGGTCGGATCGTCCTCCCAGAAGCGCCGGCGGTTGCGGCGGACGTACCAATTCGAAAGCTCGTCCACAAAAGCGGCGATGGCGCGTCCGGCCGTGGTCGCGTCGTAGTGCTCCAGGCGCTCATCCACCAGGCGGATGAGGCGGTGCAACTCGGAGAGCAGCCAGCGGTCGAGCAGGTTGGAAGGTTGGGACTGACCGAAGTGCCCACTCTCAACCTTCGCCCCGACGCGGGATCCCCTCACAAGGCGATCCAGGAATGGCGTCCCCAGTAGGGGAGAACCCTCCAATTTTTCCGCGGCGATGTTGGCATACGTCACGAAAAAGCTGTAGGTATTCCACAACGTGAGCATGAACTTGCGGACCACCTCGCTGACCAGGTTGACACCGAAGCGGCTGGAGGTCCACGGTGGGCTGGCCGTCACGAAGTACCAGCGCATCGCGTCGGCGCCGGTGACGTTGATCACGTCCCAGGGGTCCACCCGGTTGCCCAGGCTCTTGGACATCTTGCGGCCCTGTTCGTCGAGCACGTGGCCGAGGACGATCACGTTCGTGAAGGCCGGCTGATTGAAGAGCAGGGTCGAGATGGCGTGAAGCGAGTAGAACCAGCCGCGGGTCTGATCGACCGCCTCGCAGATGAAGTCGGCCGGGTACTGCTGCTCGAACAATTCTTGGTTCTCGAAGGGATAGTGCCATTGGGCGTAGGGCATCGAGCCGGAGTCGAACCAGACGTCGATCACCTCGGGCACGCGCCGCATCGTGTCCCCGCAACCCTCTGTGGGACAGGGGAAGGTAACCTCGTCCACCCACGGCCGGTGCAGGTCGAGGCCCGGGTAGGAGTGACCGGCCCGCTCCTCCAGTTCGGCCCTCGAGCCGATAGCCTCCGGGTGATTGCAGCGCTCGCAGACCCAGACGGGCAGTGGTGTGGCCCAGTAGCGCTCGCGGCCGAGTGCCCAGTCGACGTTATTCTCCAACCAGTTGCCGAAGCGGCCGGTTCGGATGGAGTCGGGCACCCAGTTGATCCGGTTGTTGTTGTCGAGCAGTGCCTGTTTGTAGCGGGTGGTCTCGATGTACCAGGTGGTCCGCGCGTAGTAGAGCAGCGGGGTCCCACAGCGCCAGCAAAAGGGGTAGGTGTGCTCGTAGACGCCGGCCTCGTAGAGTAACCCGCGCTGGCGCAGGTCCTCGATGATCTGTGGATCGGCTTCTTTGACGAACTGACCGGCGTAGGGCGTGACCTCGCCAGTAAATTCGCCGGCGGGGTTGACCGTCATGAGCACTGGGAGGTCGTATTGGCGGGCGACATCCATGTCCTCGGCGCCGAAGGCGGGGGCGATGTGGACGATGCCTGTGCCATCCTCGGTGCTCACAAAGTCGCCCTCCACGACGTAGGCGTTGTCCTGCTCCATCGGAAGGAAGCGGAAGAGTGGCTGGTAACGCTTGCCGACAAGCTCCTTGCCCTTCATCGTTTCCAGCACCTGGTAGGCGCCCTCCAGCCCCAGCACGGCCTCAGCCCGGGCCTGCGCCAGGATCAGCACAGCGTCTCCCTGGCGGACCTTGACATAGTCGATGTCGCGGCCAACGGCGAGCGCGACGTTGCCTGGCAGCGTCCAGGGGGTGGTGGTCCAGACCAGGAAGTAGGTCCCAGACTCGTCGCGCAGGGGGAACTTGACGTAAACGCTGGGGTCGATGGTTGTCGCGTAGCCCAGGCTGACCTCATGATCGGAGAGCGGGGTGCCGCAGCGCGGGCAGTAGGGCACGACTTTGTAGCCCTGGTAGAGCAAGTCGCGCTCCCAGTAATTTTTCAGGATCGACCAGACCGATTCAATATAGTCGGTGGTCATCGTGATGTAAGGATCGTCCAGATCGATCCAGAAGCCGATTCGGTCGGTGAGCTTGCGCCACTCCTCGACGTAGCGAAAGACCGAAGCGCGGCAGCGCTCGTTGAACTCGGCCACGCCGTAGGCTTCGATCTCCTGTTTGCCGCTCAGCCCCAGTTCCTTCTCGACCTCGATCTCGACCGGCAGCCCGTGGGTGTCCCAACCGGCCTTGCGCAGCACATAGTAGCCCTTCATCGTCCGGTAGCGCGGAAAAAGGTCTTTGTAGACCCGCGTGAAGACATGGCCGACGTGCGGCAGACCGTTCGCCGTCGGCGGGCCCTCGTAGAAGACCCAGGGCTCAGCACCCTCGGCCCGGCGCCACTCCATCGAGCGCTTGAAGATATCGTGCCCTTGCCAGAAGGTGAGGACTGCTTCTTCGGTCTCGCGAAAGTCTACGTTCGGCGAGACAGGGTCAAAAACGGCCATACCTGGGTTCTCTTTTCACGAAAGATGACTTCCTCTTCACATGCGTGCCGCCGGGCCTCCACAAAATCGCGAGCTACCAGCAGGTGGATTCTCCGTCAGACCGCGGCTCCGTGGCGCACTACGAGCAGGCGCCCAATCGAACATCGTCGAGTCACTCACGGGGCTTAAGTATAGCATAGGCAGCCAGAAAACACAGTGGCCCGGAGGCTCGCCCGGGCCACTCTTCAGCGTCCAGTTGCGATTCTGTTGCGTTGCGTTTACCCCGCTCTGCGGATCGCGACCTGTACTTGCTCGCCCCCCAGCTTGAGTGTCTGCTGGGCCTGGGCGCCGTCAGGGGCGCCGGGCGTGAGGCTGAGGGCCAGGGTCTCCCGTTGGATATAATCGGCGAAAGCATTCACGGCTGCGCCGGTCTCCCCATCGGCCTGGTAGGTCACGTGGATACGATCATCGAGCGCCAGGCCGGCATCCTTGCGCAGGGTATTGATGGTGCGCACGAGGTCACGGGCGTAGCCCTCCTGGATCAGCTCGGGCGTCAGCTCGGTGTCCACGGCGACCGTCACGCCCTTCTCGCTGGTCACCGCCAGCCCGCCGCGCGACTCGGTCTGCACCAGCACATCCTCGCCCGACAACGTCACCATCTCGCTGTCGACAGTCACGGTCAGCTCGCCGCCGGCCGT
>DOUV01001010.1 GCA_003520455.1 Chloroflexota bacterium
ACAGAAGACTCTTGCGCAGCATACGATCTCGCTCCTTCTTTGGCAGGGGATCCGACGAGAGTAGGTTACTGGGTACGCCGGAGAGTTTGGGTCGATTGGATCACCCCCTCTTGTGGATGGTGTAGCTCATTTTCTATAAGCGTGACGCCGTACGCGCCACGCTTATAGATAGAAAAATCCATCATTCTCTCGTGAGCTTCAAGTCGACTCTGACCGATGCAAACGAAATTCCCTGGAGCATGCATGGGGCAACAAGTACAACGTTGCTCGCCATCGCCCCAGGCAGCCCAGGGGATCGATTAGCGACGCCGGCGCTTCACCACCTGGTCGAAGAACACGGCGAAGACGATGATCAAACCGATGATGATCTGCTGATAGTAGGAAGAAACGTTGAGGAGTGTCAGCCCGTTGGCCAGGACGCCGATCAGCAGGATGCCCACGACGGTACCGAAGATGCCACCCTCACCGCCAAACAGACTGGTGCCGCCAATGACGACCCCGGCAATCACAGTCAGTTCGTAACCCACCCCGGCCACCTGTTCGGCCGAGTTGAGCCGGGCGGAGAGGATGAATCCAGAGAGGCCGGCGAAGAAGCCCATAATCACGTAGACGCTCATGACCAGGCGGTCCACATTGAGACCGGAGAGGCGCGCGGCCTCCAGGTTGCCACCGATGGCATAGATGTGGCGGCCGTACCTCGTGTAGCGGAGAACAATGAACGCCAGCACCGCGAAGATCAGGAAAATGATGACGGGCACCGGAACCGGGCCGATCATGCCCTGGCCCCAGAAGCGGTAGGCCTCGCGGAAGGCACTGATGGGCTGGCCCTTTGAGAAGACCAGGGCGGCGCCACGAAAGGCAGAGAGGCCACCCAACGTCACGATGAAGGCGGGGACCTTAAGCTTGCTGACGGCCACTCCTTGTAGCAAGCCGCCGAGGAGCCCAACGGCGATGGCCGCCGCGATCGCGGCGGGGAGACCGTAGCCTGCCGACTGGCCGGCGGCAGCTCCCGTCAACAGGCCGGTGCTGCCTTTCTCCACCGCCGCAGCGACGAGGCCGGCCAGCGCGAGCAATGAGCCGATGGAGAGGTCGATTCCGGCCGTCAGAATGACGAAGGTCATCCCGATCGCGAGCAGACCGTAGATCGAGACCTGGCGGAGTACGTTGAAGATATTGATGGGCTGCAGGAAAGCCGGTTCGAGGATGGCAAAGATGATGCAGAGAACGATCAGGAACATGAAAGCGCCAAAGCGGCTGGCAAGCGACAGGATATCCAGCGCTCGCGTCGTTTGGGTGGTCTGTGACTCGACAGGCCGGGTGATGGTCTTCATGGCGCTTGCACCCCTTCTACAGTCTGACCGTATTTCACAGTGCAGTACCGCATGACCCGCTCGGGAGTCGCTTCGTTCCGATCCAGAATGGCGGAGACACCCCCTTCGCACATACAGAGGACCCGGTCGCTCATAGCAAGAACCTCGGGAAGTTCCGAGGAGATCATGATGATGCCAACGCCGCTCTCGGCCAGATGCCTCATCAAGTCGTAAATCTCACTCTTTGCGCCGACGTCGATGCCACGGGTCGGCTCGTCCATGATCAAAATCTTGGGCTTCAGCAGCAACCACTTGGCGATCACAACTTTCTGCTGATTGCCGCCGCTCAGGTTCAACACGCGCTGTTCCATGCTGGGCGTTCGAATCTGGAGCCGGTCGATGTACTCTTGAACCTGCTGGCGCTCCTGCGCCAGGCTGACGAAGCCCCTACGGGTCATGTGATCCAGGCTCGCCAGGGTCATGTTCTCGCGGACGGCCAGGTTCAGGATCAGCCCCTGCTCTTTGCGATCTTCCGGCACGAAACCGATCCCATGGTTGATCGCATCGACCGGCGAGCGGATATCGGCCAGCCTGCCGTTCACGTAGATTTCGCCCGAATCGCGAGGGTCGGCCCCGAAAATGGTGCGTGCCACCTCGGTGCGGCCCGATCCGACCAGGCCGGCCAGGCCAAGGATCTCACCCCGCCGCAGCTTGAAGCTGACGTTGTCCAGAACAATCGCACTTGGATCGAGTTTGGTGCCGGTACGGCTCAGCCCGCGCACCTCCAGAACGATGGCCTCCCCAAGCTGAGCAGCCTCCTCCTTGTGGAAGTATTCGCCCAACGCGCGTCCGACCATCAACCGGATGATCTGATCCTCGGTGGCCGCGGCCGCGTCCAACGTGGCGACATGCCGGCCATCCCGCAGCACCGCGATCCGATCGCAGACGGCGAGCACCTCCTCCAGCCGGTGTGAGATGAAGATCATGCTGATGCCTTGCCGCTTCAACTCGAGCATGGTTGCAAAGAGCGTTTGAACCTCGGTGTCCGTTAGCGCCGAGGTTGGCTCGTCCATGATGATGACCCGGGCCTTCACCGAGAGCGCTTTTGCAATCTCGACCATCTGCTGCTCGGCGACGGAGAGGTCGCGCACGATGGCGTTCGGCGAGGGCGAGACACCGAGCCGATTCAACAACTGCCGCGTCTCTTGCCTGAGCCGACCCCAGTCGACGAGAAAGAGGCGCTCGGGCTCCCGACCGATGAAGATGTTCTCCATCACGGTCAGGTTCGGCATCAGGTTGAATTCCTGGTAGATGATCGAGATGCCGAGTGCTTGCGCGTGGTGGGGATTCTGGATTCGGATCGGCTTGCCTTCCAAGGCAAGCTGGCCGCTGTCCATCTGGTAGACACCGGAAAGGATTTTCATCAGGGTGGACTTCCCCGCGCCGTTTTCGCCCACCAGCCCTAGAATCTCTCCCGTCCGAACCTCCAGGCTCACGTTGCTGAGTGCCTGGACGCCAGGAAACGATTTGCTGATGTTTTCCATGCGCAAGAGAACGTCGTCGTTCATAGCGGTTTGCCCACCTGTTAGCAACTGTTCAGGGTGGCCGTCGAATCACGCACGACCAGATCGACTTCGAGCGTGATGTGCCGGGGGGGAAGGGGATCCGTCGCCTGCGCCGCTTCGATGACCAGGTCCACCGCTTTGGCACCCAACTCGTACTTCGGCTGGGCGATGGTCGTGAGCGCCGGCTTGACCAGCGAGGCATAGCTGACATCGTCGAAGCCCATCACGGAGATATCGTCGGGGACCACCAGGCCGCCCGCCTCGAGACCTCGAATGGTACCAATCGCAATGGCGTCGTTGGCGGCGAAAATCGCCGTGGGAAGTTCTTCTGTCTGCGCCAGGAGCTTTTGGCTGGCCTGGTAGCCGAAGGCGACGTAGAACGAAAAGCTAAAACTGGCCCAGCGTTGCCAGAGCGAGCCGTTGGCTTCGGCCAGTTGCAGCGGCGTTTCGAAATCCTCGACCTTATAGACCCAATCGGGGGTGAACGCGATTCCCGCCTCCGCCAGCGCTCGCCGGTAGCCTTCCAGCCGCCCGATAAAGGGACGTACCGAGGCGGGGCCCATGAAGTAGAAGATGCGGCGGTGGCCGCAGTCCAGGAGATAGCGCGTCGCCAGAGAGCTGGCCTGGACATTGTCGATGCGCACCGAGTGGATCGAAAGCTCGTCGTAGACCCGGTCTATCTGGACCGCGTGAATACCGTGCCCGAGCACCATATCCAGGAGATCTTCCGGCCGTTCGACGGCCGAAAAAATCAGCCCATCGACCCATTTCTGAGTCAGCAGGTTGAAATATCGCCGCTCTCGCTCGGCATCCTCGCGTGAGTTGCACAGGAGAATACTGTACCCCCGCTTGATGGCGGCATCCTCGGCGCCAAAAGCAATCTCCGCGAAGTACGGCAGGGTCACATCTGGTAGGATGAGGCCAATGGTATGGGTTTGCCTGGTTCGGAGACTGCGGGCTGAGATACTGGGACGGTATCCCAGTGTCTCGACCGCCTCCAAGACTCGTCGTCGAAGATCGGGGCTCACCGGCACATTCGAATTCAGTACGCGCGAGACAGTGCTCGCCGACACCCCGGCGGCGTGAGCGACATCTTTGATTGTCAGTGTAGAACGAGTACTCATGAGCTCGTATCTCTGCATCGACGAGAGGGAAAGCGCCTTCCAAACGGTTATTGGTCACTCGAAACAACGTGATAGGACTTACGCGGTAGGTTGAGCCGCGAAAGAGATATCGGTTGGAGTGCGCGCTTCAGCGCGCTGAAGCGCGCACTCCAAGCCAAATCCGGCTTCTACGGATCACGAACGTTGGGTCGGCCTGGGAGTATTGCGTAACTCCTGAACGTGAGAGAAGGGCGGCGCGGTGTGGGCAACGAACTGGGTGTGGTGGCTGCTTTCAGGCAATACTTTCAAGCTGCTGAACGAAGTGGACGTTGCAACCGCGGGTTCGACTGGCGGCGATCGTACGCGAGACGCCTTTGCCACTTCGCCATCACTGCCTACGAGAGTGACACGCCCGGCGCAGAAGGGGCATTGAAAACGTTCTCTGAAATCGATTTCCATTCTATGGTGAAATCAAAGCACTGTCAATACCCCAATTCCACCGGCAGAGCCGTTCATTCAATGGGCAGCCAGACCGAACGCGCTGGCTCCGTGCCGCTACCAGCCGCCTTCCGATTGTTCCAAAGGAGCAATCGGCTACAGTCTCAGCTTTTGTAGAAACGTTGGGACCACAAATCTGCCCGGTCGGGGCGCGGTCCGTTGAGTGATGGCGAGGCTCATGGGAACCGGCTCGAGGGGGAGAATGCGGGGGACGGCAACCGGCTCCGCGATGGGGGTGAGCGCCATCGCGGCGGTGCCTCAAAAGGAGACGCCCGCGTGCAGGATCACGTTGGCATAGGGGGTGACCTCACCCGTGCGAACGACGGCGGTGGCTTTGCGCGTGGACAGTTTGAATTGTTCGTGCATCACACTATCGACCGGGATGCGGGCGCCGGCACAGACCTCGATGACTTCATCGTAGAGGCGACGGCTGCGCGCTTCCATCTCGCTGGCGATGGTCATGCGCTCGACGGGGAGTTCGGCGAGTACGGCCCGGAGGGTTTCGATGAAACCGGGGACACCGGGGATCAGGGCCAGGTCGATCCGTTGCACCTCAGATGGGATCGGCAGACCGGCATCGGCGATCACCAGCGTATCGGTGTGGCCCAGCCGGGCGAGCACTTCGACCAGCGCAGGGTTGAGAATCCCATCACGTCGCATACGTCTGCTCTCCCATTCTCCGAAAACAGGCCCGGTTCGGACTCGGGCGGCAGTATAGGGCGAGGCCGGGCCAAAATCAAGAGAGAGTGATCGCTCTTCCGGGGATCGTGTGTACGGAGCGGGCGAGGGCAGTGGCCCTCGCCCGCCCCAACGCGCGGGATTCGACTTTGAGTATTCCCGATACAGGGTCTTTTCGTAATGGCAAACTGCCGCGATGAGGACGCTCCGGCGGTGCTTCAAGCCCGCGCCTCTCAACATATGTTTCCCTTTTGCCTGCAGTTATTTGGGCCATTCGCTTGTCTGGCACAACATTTGCTAATAGCTTTCGGTGACGACAAGCGCCCGGTCGCGTTCTGAGTGCTGCTGGTTATTTCTTCTCCCCGACCGCCCCTGAATTGAATTGAGGAGATAGATGAACTCCCTTCGTGTCTGTATCGTCGAGGACGACACCCTGGTCGCCATGAACCTCCGTGATCTGCTGGAAGGGCTTGGTCACACGGTCATCGCAGAAGCGCATGACGGCATTGCGGGGGTGCGAGTGGCCGAAACCCTCCGCCCCGACCTGATCTTGATGGACATTCGCATGCCGAGCATGAGTGGCATCGAGGCGAGCCGCGAGATCATGGCCCGTTGTCCGGCCCCAATCGTGCTCCTCACAGCCTACAGTGACCCCGAACTCATTCGCCAGGCGGATGAAGCCGGGGTCCAAAGCTATCTCGTGAAGCCAGTCGAGAGTGCTGAACTGCAACCTGCGATTGTCCTCGCCGTCAGCCGCTTCCGGGAGCGCGCTCAACTGGAGCAGGAGGCTGAGAATCTGCGCCAGTCACTCGCCGAGCGGAAGCTTGTGGAGCGTGCCAAGGGAATCTTGATGCGCAGGCTCAATCTCACCGAAGAAGAAGCGTACCTGCGACTCAAGCGGGAGGCGCGCAGCCGTCGCGTTAAGATGGTAACGATTGCTGAGCGCATTATCCAGGCAGTCGAGCTCTTTGGCGATCTGTGAGCGCGCATCTGCGGGAGGAGAGGCCCAAGCGGGCCTCTTTTTGCTGTGCGCGTTCTTGACCAAAGCACGCTGGATCGACGATAATCCCGCTGCTGTCGAAGAAGAGGATCTGCGCCAGGTGCCCCGTTGTCATAGGAATCGCGCCAGGAGACCCCCGCTTTCGCCCTGCCCCGAGGGCTCCCCCGCGGGGGGCTCCCGTCGCGTCTCCCTGGCCGCGTGGGCAGCCCCCTCAGGGCGAGCCGGTGGGTAGTTGATTCCTTACTCACCTGGTGACCGCGCGGCCTCCCAGCCGGGACGGCAGCCACCTCGGGCTTGCCAGTCGGGCCGCTTTCAACCAGAGCAGTTTCGAAGAGGAGATCTCGAATGGCCGATAGAGCCCATCAAATCGACGCCTTCTTGGAGGCGAGCCTCGACGACTCTATTCGCGAGACGGCGCAGCTCTGCGCCCAGCCCAGTGTCTCGGCCACAGGGGAGGGGACGCTGGAGTGCGCGGAGTTGGTGGGCCAACTGTTGGAGCGGCACGGCTTCCACGTCCAGCCATTCGCGACCGCCGGGAATCCCATCATTGTCGGGCGCGCGGACGGGCAGTCGGATCGCACCCTCCTGTTCTACAACCACTATGACGTGCAGCCGCCGGAGCCGCTCGATCTGTGGACGTCGCCCCCGTTCGAGCCGACGGTGCGGGATGGCGCTCTGTACGCGCGGGGGGCCAAAGACGACAAAGGCGAGTTCGTCGCTCGGCTGGCGGCCATCGATGCCGTGCGCGCCTCCCATGACGGCCACCTGCCCTGTGGGATCACCTTCGTGGTCGAGGGAGAAGAGGAAATCGGCAGCCCTCACATCGCGCAGTTCGTCCAGGAGCATCTGAGTCTGCTCACCTGCCAGGGGGCTCTCTGGGAGGAAGGCGGCATCGATCCGGATTGTCGCCCCGACGTTGTGGTAGGCGCCCGTGGTGCTCTGGCCGTTGAGCTCTCCGTGGAGACCATGCAGCGAGATGCTCATTCTGGCAGGGCGCATATCCTCCCTAACGCCGCCTGGCGGCTGGTCCGTGCGTTGGCAGGTTTGAAGGACGCGAACGAGCGGGTCCGCATCGCCGGCTTCTACGACCAGGCCAGACCGATGTCAGAACTGGATCGAGAGCTGGTGGATGCACTCCCCGTGCACGAGGAACTGTACCGCGACGTTTATGGGGTGAAGGCGTTTCTGCTCGGGCGGTCAGGCAAGGAGCTCAACCGGGCCGTGTTTGAACCGACCTGCAATATCCAGGGAATCACGACCGGCTACCAGGGGGCCGGCACGAAAACCGTCATCCCTGCCAGAGCCACGGCCAAGCTTGATTTTCGGTTGGTGCCCGAGCAGGACCCGGAGGATATCCTGGCCAAACTGCGCGCCCACCTGGCGGCGCAAGGCTTCGACGACGTCACCGTCACCCGGCTGGGCGCCATGTGGCCCGCGAAGGCGTCCCCCGACGACCCGCTGGTCCAGTTGACCGCCCGGACCGGTGAGGAGGTGTACGGCCTCCCCGCCGTGATCAACCCTCTGGCCGGCGGCAGCAGCCCCATCTACGCGTTCGCCACCCCGCTGG
>DOUV01000720.1 GCA_003520455.1 Chloroflexota bacterium
AGATCCGGCGGCCACCGCCAGAACCCCCCGACCCCGGCCTGGCGGGCCTGGATCTGGCGATCCAGGCCGAGCCATCGCGAACACCTGCTCCCGCCGGATCGCCAGATCCACCGGTGTTATTAGGGGCACTTCGCTCCTGGGTAAAAACTTGCAAAAATCGTGTCACACCATGAAGCAGTTCTTCGAGGAGCGACCGTTTAGGAGGATTCTTTCTGTAGGCCGTTATCATCCATAGCTATCCCCTCTTTGCTGAGAGTTCGCCCCCTTATCGTAACCAATAAAGAGCATCGACCGGCGCGGTTCGCTGGTCCTGGGGCTTCACCTTCTGCCCTGGCCAGGGCTCGGCATGTTGCGTCACTCCACTCCTTGACATCGGGCCCAATGCGGCCAGGCCGGCACGGTGGCGCGAGTGCTTGAGCGCTTCGGCATCGCCGGCAATGACCAGCCCGGGCCTCTCGCGGCGACTTTACATTGGCACCATGATGGACGGTGGGTGCTGGACGATAGTATAGGCAGCCATGTGGCAAGACGTCAGGCAATCCTGCAATGGCGCTCAGCACTTGCCCCCTGTCACGATGTGGGAGCACTGTGGTGCGCCTTTCTTCACCAGACGGAGACAGGCATGGTCCAATAAGCCTCGCGCCCCTCTCACCGAAACCACTTCCGCTGGATCTAACTGATAGGCGTACAAGGTGTGTGTGGGGGGGGTGGTATGAAGTGCGCCCCAGTTTTTGGACACAGGGGATAGCAAGTCTATCATCCTGACCGAAACTGGGAGACCCTACAATGGCACGCAGAAAACGACGTACGTTCACACCGGAGTTCAAATTCGAGACGGTGCTCGAGGCGCTGCGGGGCGAGAAAAGCGCCGCCCAGATTTGCCACGAGCGGGACATCAGCGAGACGCTGCTCTCGCGCTGGAAGCAGGAGGTTGTGAGCAAGGGGCCGAGGCTCTTTGAGCGCCAGGCCACCGGGAAGGCGAACGAGTTGGAGGTGCGAGTCGCCGAGTTGGAGCGCCTGGTGGGCCGCCAGGCGTTGGAGCTGGAGGTTCTAAAAAAGGCTGGCAGCGTGCTGGGGTTGGGCTGGAACGGAAGCGGGCGATGATTGACCAGCTCAAGGCGGAATACCCGATCGAGACGCTGTGCGAGGGGCTGGACTGCCCGCGTAGGAGCTACGACTACCAGCCGAGCGCGAGCGCTGATAGCCCGGCGGGGGCGGC
The DNA here is from genome assembly GCA_003520455.1 of Chloroflexota bacterium. The sequence goes on from DOUV01000720.1 coordinate 1,220, forward strand.
GATCGAGCGCATCCTGGGGCGCTGGCCGTTCTCCGGCTACCGACGGGTGACGGCGCAGTTGAAGCGCGAGGGGCTGCCTATCAACAGCACGGCGGTGCGGCGGGTGAGGGGCCACCTGGGGCAGCGCGGTCCGGTGGGGCAGGTCAAGGCCCCTCTCACGACCCAAAGCACGCCTAGCCTGCCGCGTTTCCCCCACCTGATTCAGGGACGGGCAGCGACACGCCCGGACGAGATTGGGGTGGCGGACATCACCTACCTCCCGTTGGGCCGCCGCTTCATCTAGCTGGCGGTCCTCCTGGATGTGTTCACTCGCAGTGGGCGCGGCTGGCATCTGAGCCGCAGCCTCAGCAAGTCGCTCTCGCTGACGGCGCTGGACAAGGCCCTGGCCGCTTACCCCGCCCCGGCGATCCACCATTCCGACCAGGGCGTCCAGTCTGCCGCCGGCGACTACGTGGCCCACCGGACCAGCCTCGACGTGCCGGTCAGCCTGTCCGAACCGGGCCAGCCGACCCAGAACGCCGACGCGGAACGCTTCATGCGAACTTTCAAGGAGGAACATTACGATTACACCGAATATCGCGACTTTGACGACGCCTACGTTCAGATTGAACACTGGGTTGAGGTCGAGTACCTGACCGAGCGCATTCACTCGGCCCTGGATGACCTCACCCCAGTCGAGTTCGAGGCGGCCTCCAGCAGCCGCCCTAACCTTCCTATGTCTGCATGATTTCTGTGTCCAGATTCTGGGGCGCAGTACAGAAAAATCTACTATCGTCCGCCTGGGGCCAGAGAGTATGATGATACATATACGAGTGTGGTGCTTAGAGCAGATAGCGTCGGGGTTATTGGCCACTCATTAGGAGTGACGTGCGGGGACGCAACGATTTCGCCATCAGCGACTTGGAAGGTTCACGCCACTGGACGCACGAGTGGAAAGCAAGTAATTGGCACAGCGAGTTGCTGAAGGCTTCTTCGCACTTACACCGCCTCACATGCGTTGCACCGGACCCACCACCGCCATCGATGGACATTGCGTCGAGTTGACCGACGACGCTTGCCTGGCCTACCGAGCCGCGATCGCATCAGCGATCGAACAGGATCGTACGGCGACCGTAGTTCATGGCGGCTACGTGGTAATCGCTGACCAGCCGTTCCGCGACGGGCCGCAGAAACTGTACCAGACGCGTCCGCAGCTGCATCGCGACCGCCCGGCGCGCCTGCGCCGTTGGCATGGGTATGACAGCATGCGATATTTGAAACCCCCGCGGCAGGTGTTGGGTCAGCAACCACATGCTACCGCAGGAGGTTTCAGCAGGCGAGCGATTGTTACACTCGGGATGACTCATGGGTGGGCCATAAGCTGTTTCTGGCCTTGCGGCTCCGCTGCGCTCCGCCTAACAAGGTCATGAAACTGACCGCCTACGGCGGCAGCTTATCCGCACATTGGACGGCAGCCATCGCTCACGCTGCCATGCGAGTACTACTATTATCTTGCTGCAACCGATTGCCAAGAGAGATGTACGGAAGGCTTCCGCCTATGACCACGATGTACGTTCGTCAAGCGCTCCTTTCCGACGCCACTCAGATCGCACGACTCATGACTCAGCTTGGCTATCCAACCACTCCGACACAAATGCACCAACGTCTTGACCGGCTGCTGGACCATGGAGACTATTGCACCTACGTTGCAGAAGCACAGGGGGTGGTGCTTGGAGTTATCGGCGTGTGTACCAGCTACTTCTATGAGCAGGATGGCTTGTATGGACGGATCATTGCATTGATTGTGGATGCCCAGCACCGTGGTCGCGGTATTGGCGCGCTCTTGGTCCAGCAGGCAGGAGCCTGGTGCGCCATGCGTGGGGCAGCGCTCATGCTGGTCAATAGTGGAACGCATCGCGTCGATGCGCATCGCTTCTATCAGCGCTGTGACTATCGAGTAACCGGTATTCGCCTCATTAAAGCGATCCTGTCCACCAATACCATCGCCAATTATGTTGGGCGTACGGTGAGCCACGCCATCTGGTCGCCAAAGGGGCACAGGCCGTCCTGGATGGCGTCACC
>DOUV01000994.1 GCA_003520455.1 Chloroflexota bacterium
ACCGGCACCTCTTCAGGGCCGGCACCCTCCGCGGGTTCCTCGCCGGGCTCGCCGATGCGCCCAACTACGGTGCCCACCGGGACGCGCTCGCCCGGCGGGACGACGATCTCGATCAGCGCCCCATCGGCCGGCGACTCCATCTCGACGGTGGCCTTTTCGGTCTCGACCTCTGCAATGGGGTCGCCCTTCTTGACCGTTTCACCGACCGACTTGAGCCAGTTCGAGATCGCGCCTTCCTCCATGTCGAAGCCCAGCTTGGGCATTGTGATATCGGTTGCCACTGGTTCACTCCTTTGGAAACAGTCCGCCGCCAGCCGTCGGGCGTGGTGCTTCACACGCGTTCGCCTGTCAGCCTGGAGGTGGGGGCTCGAGCGGCTGCGGCGAGTTGCGCGCCGGCAAGCGCTTCCGGGCCCCATTTTGCTTTCCTTCACCCAATTTCGGGCTGGCGGCAATGCTCGCCCTATCCGACCAGCTCAAGAATGCTTTGCTTGATGTCTTCCTTGGTTGGCATCGCCAACCGTTCGAGGTTCTTGGCGTAGGGGAGGGGAACCTCCAGGGCCGCGATTCGCTTGAGAGGCGCATCGAGATAGTCGAAGCCACGCTCGTAGATCTGAGCCGCAATCTCGGCGCTCATACCGGCGGTTTTGAAATCTTCGGTCACGATTGCAGCGTGGTAGGTCTTCTTGAAGGAGGCGATGACCGGCTCCAGATCGAGCGGGCGGAGAGTGCGCAGGTCCACGACCTCGCACTCGATTCCTTCCTTGCTGAGATCGTCGGCCGCCTCCATCGTCAGGGGCAACATCCGGCCGTAGGTCACCACGGTGACGTCGTTGCCCTGGCGCTTGACGTCGCTCTTTCCAATCGGTATCGTGAAATTGTTGTCATCGGGCACCTCGCCGCGATAGCGGTAGAGGCCGGTATGCTCGATGAAGATCACCGGGTCGGGGTCGCGAATGGCCGTCTTAAGCAAGCCGTAGCAATCGGCCGCTGTGCCGGGGAACAGGACCTTGAGGCCGGGCATGTACGAGAACCAGGCCTCGAACGTCTGGGAGTGGGTCGCGGAGAGCTGGCCCCAACCAGCGGCCGTGCGAACCACCAGCGGAACGTTAAACTGCCCACCAAACATGTAGTGGACTTTGGCCGCGTGGTTGACGATCGCATCCAGACCCAGGACCGCGAAGTTCACCGTCATGTACTCGAGAATCGGCCGCAGCCCATTCATGGCGGCGCCCACCGCCGTTCCGCCCATCACCATCTCGCTAATGGGCGTGTCGCGCACGCGTTTCGCGCCGAACATGTTATACATGTCGCGCGAGACGCCGTAGGTTCCTCCCCAGACGCCGACCTCCTCACCCATCAGAAAGACGGTCTCGTCTCGCTCCATTTCTTCGATCATCGCGCGGCGGACCGCCTCGCGGATTGTCATCTGCGCCATCACTCACCCTCTCTTGTCGGGCAACGTACCGCTTTGCCCCCTCGTACGCAGGACAAATTGCCAATCTGTTGTACCACCGGCTACGTGCCACTGTTCTCGCCGACGGGGTTCGCAAAGATGTTCGCCCACAGAGCCTCGGGTTCGGGGGCCGGGCTCTCCTCGGCAAAACGCACCGCGGCCTGAACCTCGCGCTCGGCCTCGTCGACAATCTGGTCGAGTTGCTCAGCGGGAACGTTCCGCTCTTTTTGGAGGTACTCGCGGAAGCGGTTGATGGGGTCGTGACGCATCGCTTCCTCGACCTCCTCTTTGCTGCGGTACCGCTCGGCATCACCCATTGAGTGACCCCGGAAGCGATAGGTCACCGCCTCGATGAGGTACGGTCCCTCACCACCCCGGGTGTGCTCGACCGCGTTCTTGACCACCTCATAGACCGCGATCGGATCGGTTCCGTCGACGCGCTCGGAGGGGATGTCGTAAGCACAGGCCTTGCGGTATATCTCCTCGACCGCCGAAGCCCGCTCGACCGCCGTGCCCATCCCATAGAGGTTGTTCTCGACCATGTAGATGATCGGGAGGTCCCAGACCTTCCCCAGGTTCAGAGACTCGTGGAAGTATCCATTGTTGGTGGCGCCGTCGCCGAAGATACACAGTGTGACACGGTCGCGTCCCAAGTACTGGTCGGCCAGCGCGATCCCATCAGCCAGGGCAATATGGCCGGCCACAATCGCGTAGCCGCCCCAGAAGTGCTTGCCGGCATCGGCCAAGTGCATCGAGCCGCCTTTGCCCGTGCTGACGCCGGTAGACTTGCCGTATAGTTCGGCCATGACGGCTTTCGGCTCCATTCCACGTGCCAGCGCGTGGCCGTGGTCGCGGTAGTGAGTGATTACGTTGTCTTCCTCACGGAGAGCCGCCATAGCACCAACAGCGACCGGCTCCTGGCCGATGTAGAGGTGCAAGAAACCGCCAATGTGACCATGTTGATAGGCGTTGGCCGCCTCCTCTTCGATTCGGCGAATCAACACCATCTCGTGATACCAGTCAAGCAATTGCTCCGTGGTGAGGTCTGTCGTCATCGTTTTCGTTGCCATGATTTCTCCTTCTTCGCGGCGGGGGCGAGCCGATTCAACCTGGCCTTTCACCCCTCAACTCTCACGCGAACACCCGTCTACCGATGGTCGCTGACGTGGGAAGCGGTTGTCAGGAAGGCCACCAGCAGATCAATCGTGGCCTGAATATCGGCGGTGTGGCAGGCTTCGACCACCGTATGGATATAGCGGGTGGGCACGGAGAGCGTGATCGCGGGCACGCCGGCCCGTGAGCGCTGGATCGCGCTGGCATCGGTGCCGCCCAATGGCAGCACTTCAAGCTGGTAAGGGATTGCACGGCGCTCCGCCAGCGCGATGAATTCGTCTACCAACCAACGGGTGGAAATGCTGGCCGAGTCCATCACCTTGATCCCGACACCCTCACCGAGGCGAGATACAGCCTCTTCGGCCGGCGTGCCCGGGATGTCCACTGCCAGAGTGGTATCCAACGCGACGCCGAGGGTCGGCTCGACGCCGAAGGCTGAGGTCTGAGCGCCGCGCAGACCGACCTCTTCCTGCGTCGTGAAGACAGCATAGAGATCGTGGGGTAGGGGCCTGTCACGGAGTGCCTTCAGCGTTTCGATCAGGACGAAGACGGCGACGCGGTCGTCCATGTCTTTGCCCGAGACCAGGTTCCCGACCGGGCGCAGCTCTTGGATCAGGGTCACCGGATCCCCAACGCGCACGCGAGCCTGGACCTCCCCGGCCGGGAGGCCCAGGTCTACGAAGAACTCCTTGATCTCAGGAATCTTTTTGCGCTCTTCTTCGTTGGCAATATGAACCGGCTTGGTGCCAGGGTAGAGGATGCCCGGGAGGTCGCCATCGCGCGTCCAGACCAGCACGTGTCGAGCGAAAAGATTGCGGGTGTCGAAGCCACCGGTGTTGTGGACGCGCAGGAAGCCCTGCTCGTCGATGTGCCGGACGAGAAAGCCAATTTCATCCATATGGGCTGCGACCATGATGCGCTCGCGCGGCGCCGTTGCGGACGCAGCATGCTTGACGGCGATCAAGTTCCCGAGAGCGTCGATACGTGTCTCGTCGACCAGGCCAGAAATTGCCTCGTGAACGATCGCCCGCACGCGCTCCTCGCGACTGGGAATGCCGGCAGCCGCCGAGAGACGGCCAAGCAAAGTGAGATCCATGTCATTGCTCCAGTAGCAGGCGCCGCCCCGTTTCCAGAGTGAGGGCCAGCGCCTGAGGGTAACGGCTCACGCCGCTGCTCGTCTCGCCGCGGCAGCCGTCTGTTCGTGGGCGTGGTAGCTTGAGCGAACGAGGGGGCCGCTCTCCACGTGCTTGAAACCGAGTTCGAGGCCGATCCGTTTCAGTTCGGCAAACTCTTCCGGCCGGACGTAGCGCCGGATGGGCAGATGCCAGGGACTCGGCCGGAGGTACTGGCCGATCGTCACAATATCCACCTCGGCGGCGCACAAATCACGCAGCACCTGAACGACTTCATCGACGGTCTCGCCCAGACCAACCATGAGGCCGCTCTTGGTCATCATGCCGGCCGGTCCCCACGCCTTCGCCCGGCGCAACAGTTCCAGGCTCTGGGCGTACTTTGCTTTCGGACGGACGCGCGGGTAGAGCCGCGGAACAGTCTCGATGTTGTGGTTGTGAATATCCGGCCCGGCCTCCACGATCGTGCGAACGGCGGCCGGGTTGCCTTCAAAGTCGGGCGTGAGCACCTCGATCCCGCAGTCCGGGCTGTACTCACGAATCCGGCGGATCAACAAGGCGAAGATCACGGCGCCCCCGTCGGGGAGGTCGTCGCGGTTGACGCTCGTAATGACAGCGTGGCGCAGGCCGAGGGCCTGAACGGCGCGAGCACAACGCTCGGGCTCATCCCAGTCGAGTCCCTGTGGGCGGCCCTTGGTCACAGCGCAGAAGCGACAGCCGCGCGTGCAAATCGCACCTAACAGCATGAAGGTGGCGGTGCGATGCTCCCAGCACTCCCCGATGTTGGGACAATGGGCTTCCTCACAGACCGTATTGAGACCACTGGTGCGCATGAGCTGCACCAGATCTCGGTAGTTGGAGCCGCCGGGTGCCTTAACTTTGAGCCAGGGTGGCTTGGGGGCCCGGCGATCGGGATCAGGCACGATCGGCGGAAGATCTACGAAGGTGACATTACTTTCCATACTTCTCTCCAGCCTCGCTCCTGGCGAGGTCACGATAGGCTGCCACAAGCCAACAAAAAAGGCGACGCCGGCTCATCCGAGGAGCTGCAGCCCGGTCGCCTCTGGAATCGTCGCGGCCCGCTTGCGGAAAGGTTCCTAGCGACTCCCCTCAGCCGGCCTGGTCCCGGACCTGCGAGCCAGAAAGCTCTTCACGGACGACGCCGCCTTCCCCAGAGTCGCGCTCCTCTTCGGAATGAGTCCCTGCCCGGATCACACCGATCACTCGACGGAGGTGGATCCGAATATCCGCGCTCGGAGCGCGCTCTTCGCCCGGCCGTTGATGAGAGGTGTCTCCTTGTTTGGGCCGGGTGATACGGCCCACCCGTACCCAGACAAATTCTCACACCTCATTAACGGCGGGGCGAGACGAGGAATTATAACAAGGCCGCCAAATCCTTGTCAACGCACTTTCCCAGGCTTACAATAGCACCAGGAGGATGCCATGCAACTTGAAGAACGACCAGTTTCCGAGGCCCTTAGAACTATTCTAGTCCGTAACGTCGCAGATACAAGTGGCAAGAAAGTGATAAAAAAGGGGACCCGTCTGGAGGAGCGCCACCTGGCCCTCCTGGCCGAACTGGGCCACGAGCGGGTTGAGGTCGCGGTGCTGGAAGCGGACGATGTCCATGAAGACGAGGCGGCCGCGCGTTTGGGCGAGGCGCTGCAGACGGACGTGCTGCGTGTCACGCGAGCCGTCGGAGGGCGCGTCAATCTTCATAGCGAGGTGGATGGGCTGCTGCTGGTGGACGCGGAGCGCCTGCGAGCGCTCAATTCGTTGCCGGGGATCACTTTGGCCACCCGCTGGCCCTACACCGTCGTCGGACCATCTCAGGAGAGTGCTCAAGTCGCCACGCTCAAGATCATCCCCTACGCGGTGGCGCGGCACGACCTGGAGACTGCCCTTGACCTGGCCCAGCGCCGGCCCGGCATTCTCGAGGTGCGCCCGCTCCCCCGCGCGGCCCGGGCGGCGCTGCTAATCACGGCCGAACCGGCAGCTCAAGAGGAAACCCGCGTGGACTTCGAGACGCCTACCAGGGAACGGCTGAGCCGATTGGGGGTCGAGTTGGCGACTGTGGAGACAGTATCCCAGGAGGTTGATGCGATTCGAGAGGCGGCCGCCCGCCTGGCGGAGCAGGTCGATCTCTTGATCGTCGCGGGGCAAACCTCGATCATGGACGAGGAGGACATCACTCCCCGGGCGCTGCGAGCCGCCGGGGCGACGCTCGAGCTGCACGGCGCGCCGGTGGAGCCCGGCAACCTCCTGGCGCT
>DOUV01000701.1 GCA_003520455.1 Chloroflexota bacterium
GCGTTCTCGCAGCTCGGCGACCAGGTTGGAGTTCGACGGGATGTCGCCGTCTGGGTATGCGGGACAGACGTCGCAAATGTCTCCCCGACCGTCGCCGTCCGTGTCCGTCTGGTCGCGGCAGGCCCCGTCTGTCAAGCAGATTGATCCTGGGCAGAGTAAGTCAGAACCGCCACACCCCACTCGAGAATTGGGCACATCGACGCAGTTGTCGCAGGCGTCGCCGACGCCGTCGCCGAGTCGGACCGGGATGTGCTCCTTCGCGAGCTTCAGCGCAACCTGAACATCGAGTATCTGCTGCAGTGTGAGGTCGGCCCGGTGTTGGGCGCCCACGCCGGGCCCGGAGCCCTTGGCGTGGCGGCGGTGCCGGCACCGAAGATCTAACGACTGGTTGGACTTGTTGCTTGTCCGGCCAAACAGACCCGCACGAATGCGGGGCGAATAGACGAAAAAAACAAACGACGAAGGCGATCCCTCCGTCGTTTTTTCTTTATTGAAACGCTCCCTTAGCTGAGATAGTCGCGGAGCTTTTTGGAGCGCAGCGGATGGCGGAGCTTGCGCAGCGCCTTGGCTTCGATTTGGCGGATGCGCTCGCGGGTAACGCCGAAGCGTTGGCCGACCTCTTCCAGGGTACGGCTCTGGCCATCCACCAGGCCAAAGCGTAGCTCGAGTACCTCTTTCTCGCGCTTGTTGAGCTGTCCGAGGACCTCCCGCATCTGCTCGGCGAGCAGCTTCTTGCTGGCGGCGTCCACCGGGCCGGCCATGGTCTCGTCCGGAATGAAGTCGCCCAAGGAGGAGTTCTCCTCACTGCCGACCGGCGTCTCCAGGCTCATCGGCTCCTGACTGAGGCTCATGATGCGGCGGACCTTGGCGGCGGCGCGCTTGAGCTTGCGCGCCAGGATTGGGTCCATCGGCCGCTCGCCGTTCATGGCCTTGAGGATCAGCAGCCGCTCCTCTTCGGCCAGAAGGTCCATCTCCAGCGCGACCTCCTCAGCCGTGGGCTCACGGCCCAGTTCCTGGACGAGGCGCCGGCTGGTGCGAATCAGCCGGTTGATCGTCTCGACCATGTGCACCGGGATCCGGATGGTGCGGGCCTGGTCGGCGATGGCCCGGCTGATGGCCTGCCGAATCCACCAGGTCGCGTAGGTGGAGAACTTGTAGCCCTTGGTGTGATCGAATTTCTCGACCGCCCGCAGGAGGCCGATGTTGCCTTCCTGAATGAGATCCAGGAAGTTCATCCCGCGGCCGATATAGCGCTTGGCGACGCTGACCACCAGGCGCAGATTGGCGGTGGTCAGGAGATCCTGGGCCCGGTCGGCCTGGCGACGGACGGCGTCGTAGCGCGCTTCCAACTCGACGTCGCCGGCGGTGAGAAGCGATCCGGCGTCATCGGGTGGTGGGAGCGGCTGGCCCTGTTCGCGGAGTTGGCAGATAGCGGTCAGGGTGCTCTCGGGCATCAGGTAGAGACCGAGGGGTACGTCGAAGAGGCGCCGCTTGGTGCGCTGAGCCAGTTCGGGCAGGTCGTGATCGTGATCCGGGTAGTGTCGCGAGAAAAAGCGCTCGGGGTAGAATGGGTGACGCGGCGGCATGGCCGGCCACATCTTCTGGACCGCGTGCACGCCGTCAATCATCGACACGAGATCTGGCGCCGGGAGTTTGAGGTCTGTACAGCCCTGGAGCACCATCTGCCAGTTGTCGTAGAGGGTCTGGTAGGCACTCCGGTAGATTGCTCGGGTGCGCGTGGTGCCGTCGCCACCGTTCTTGACCTCAGCGATAAACTGGCGCGCCCCGATCATCAGGGCCAGCCAGGTCTCCTCCTCGGCGCTCAACAAGGGGACCTTCCCAATCTCTCGCAGGTACATGCGAACGGGATCGTTGCCGAGGTCGCCAACATCGGCGTCGCGCCCGCGGCGGTGCTCTTCCTCTTGCTCGCGCTCGACCTCGGCCAATTCTTCATCGAGGGGTTCTTCCTCTTGCCAGTCAGTATCAGCGCCGATCTTGACCTTGGCTTCGCCGAGAGCTCGGTAGATCGTGTTGAGCTCTGATTGATCCAGTTTCATTCCAGCGACAGCATCAATCACATCCTTCTGGGCGAGACGGCGATCAGTACCCGACTTCTCAATGAGCTGTTGGATCAATAGATCTCGGTCCGCTTTCTGCGCCATCCAATCCTCCCGACCCGTTTGGTCGGTCCTCCCACTACAACGCCCTGAAGGAGCGGCGATTAAGTGTAGCCCACTCCCGGAGGAGCGTCAATTACTCTTTCATTCACGTTTGAGCCGGAGACCGGCTCGTCCTCAGCGAGCACTCCTATGGGTGGCCTGGAATTTCGCCGCATCGGTCCGGTCGTACAGGGCCCGCTGGCGGCGGAGAATGCGCTGATTGATGCGACCGTACTCGACGAGCAAATGCTTGAGTTCGGCCTGATCCGCCACAGCGCCGGCACTCTGCAGGTCGTCAATGAGATAGTGGAGCTGGCGGGCGGCGGCCTGGTCAGCCGCAATCTTGACTTTGTCGAGCGCGTCGTGCAGCTCAGTCTCTAAGGCGTCGGCCGGGAGTGACGGGCTGCCCTCGCACGAATCGAGGATCCGGGCCAGGGTCGCCGCCAGAGTCGGGTCGATCTCGTCGGCCAGCTCTTCGACGGCGAAGCCGGTGTGCGGGGCATGGCGGCTCAGGGCCTCAAAGAGCTCGCGGTTCTGGGTTTGCTGCCAATCGTCCGCGCGCAGCCCCTGGTCGACCACTCTCTGGAGCAGAGCGGGGTTCTGGATCAGCAAGAAGAGTAACCACTCCTCCGCCCCCACCGGCCGCGCCCAGGCTTCCGCTTCCCGTTGTCGGCTGGACCCGCTGCCAACAGGACCGGCCAAGGGATCCTCTTCGTCCGGGAAGAACTCCTCATCCGGTGCCCCGCCAGGCGGCTCGGCCGGCGGTTGTCGTGCCGGTCCGGTCTGTGGGCGGGCCGGCCCCGCGCGGGTCAGCGCCACCATCTCGCCAGCGAGGGTCCGTTCGTCCACTCGCAGCAGGCGGGCCAGGCGCTGCAGGTAGTGGTTGCGGACGACGACATCCCCCAATTCCGCGACGACGGGCAGCAATTCCCTGGCGGCCTGGGTCTTGTCACGTGGACTGTCAAGGTTCAGCCCGTCAAGGGTAACATCGAAGAGATAGTCCACTACCGGCCTGGCCTCAGAGACCAGTCGACGCCAGCGCGCAAGGTCCTCCTTGATCAGCTCGTCGGGATCGTAGCCGGCGGGCAGGGCCAGGATGCGCAGGTCGCCGCTGAGCTCGTACTCGCGGCGCAGCAGTCCCTGTCCGCGGAGCACCGCCACC
>DOUV01000699.1:0-4738 GCA_003520455.1 Chloroflexota bacterium
CCTGGGCCGCGGCCCGCGCCCGGGCCTCGTCTGAGGCAATGGTCAGTGGCACCAGATGCGGGTTCCGCCAGGCCGGCCAGTCGAACCGTGCGTCGTTGTTCGGGCCGGGATCGGTGCCGAAGGTCAGCGTGATGGCGCGGCCAGCCCATGGGGTGAGGTCGAGTGAGGCGGAATGCCAACCACTGTTCTTCTCCGGGTTGATAAACTGCCAGTAGCGTAAGCCACCATCGAGCTCGACGAGAAAGACGACCCCATCGCTGCCGGCGGCGACGGCCTCGGGATTGAGCGTGACGTCGAAGTTGAGGGCGCTTGGACTCTCTGGCAAGGTGAGCTGTAACGTCACGCGGCTCGGGGGCGCCTGAAAGAGAATCGGCGCCGGGGCAGAGTCGCCCGGCCGCAGCCACGAGAAGATCTGGATGGCGTGCGATGCCACCTCGGCTGCCAGAGGCACTCCAGCCGGATCAGTGGCTGTCGCTTTCCGCAGATCGGGCAAAAGAGTTCGACGGGCGCGCCACATCGCGGCCCAGATATCGCCTTCGAGCAAAGCGCCAGCGGGATCGGCCGGGCGCAAGCGACGGTAGGTCACGGCCGCCGCCAGGGCCTCATCCAGATGATCCGTTGCCAGGGCGTGTTGGGCATGCAAGCGCCAGGCCTCAGCCCCGTTGCGGTTCCACTGCAGAGCGGCGCGGAGATGGGCGGCCGCCTCGATGGGAGGCGCAGTGGCAGCTGCCCGGACATGGGCGGCGTAGATCAGAGTTGGAAAAATCGCGACACCTGCAATCGCCACAACGAGTAGCACGATGGCGAGGAACAGCCATCGACTCATACCACCACGCCGATCCACTCATCGGCCGAGGTCGCCTCAGTCACAGACCAGGTCATAGATCTCGCTCATTGTACGGCCGGCTTGCTCCCACGAAAAGCACTCTTGCGCGCGGCGGCGAAGCGCCGCGCCCAGGATAGGCCACTCGTGCGGAGTACGCAGCAACGCGAGGAGGGCGGTGGCAAATCCATGGGCGTCACATTCGGGTGCGTAGACCCCCCAGTCACCGAGATACTCACGGCTCACCGGCGTGTCGAATGCGACCGTTGGCAGGCCGGTCGCCATGTAATTGAGCAGCTTGCCGCTACCCTCAGTCGCACTGAACTTGGGTGCCACAGCAACATCGCCGAGTCGCAAGAAGGTCGGCGCCTGCTCATACGGCAGCCGACCGGTGAAGGTGCACCAGGGGGCGATGCCGAGCTCAGCGGCCATCTGGCTGTAGACAGCCTCACCGGGATAGCCCATAATCAAGAAATGCACGTCGTGACGCTGGCTGAGCACCTCGCGCGCGGCCTGGAGGAGGAGACCGGTCCCCTGATATTCGGCCAGCAACCCGAGATAGACCACCAGAATGCAGTCGTCGGGAATACGGAATGACCGCCGGAGCGCCTGCCGCTCAGCCTCGTCGTCGGCGTCCTCAATTGGACGAAAGGTTTGCGTATTGACGCAATCAGGCACAGCGAAGACCTTATCGTGTGGGCATTGGAATTCGCGCACGAGCAGGTCAGCGGCATGCAGCGAGCTGGTCAGGATGGCGGCCGGCCAGTTGTCGATCACCTCTTCCAGCCAGCGTAGCGGGCGATAAAAGGGACTCCCACGGTGCAAAAAGTGATGATCGATCATCTCGCTGGTCAGACTGCCCTGGAAATCGAAGACCAGCGGCGACCGTCGCAGCAGGCTCCACCCTCTCCCGAGGAGCGCACCCTCATGGAGGTGGGCGTGGATCAGCTCGGGCCGCCGAGTGATGACTTCGTGCAGACCGGTCAGCGCCAGCATGGCGTCGAGGTAGATCTTGTGACGCGAGGAGCCGACAACAATGCGGTAGTTGAAGGGGACCCCCGGTCCGCGCCGAACGGGGAGTTCAGCAATGTCGCGGCCGTTGGGGTAGGCCAGGACTCGCAATTGGTGGCCCAGCGCGCGGAGGGTGACGGCCTCTTCCAGAATACGCACGTGACAGCCATAGTCGGCAAAGAACATGGTGGGTGCCACCATCAGGATATCACGGGGCCGGATCAGTTTGGCCTCGACGGGCAGGGACGACGGGTGCGGCACCAGAACGAGAGAGCGCTCCATCTGCCGCACAGGCCTGATCTGCGACAAGTCCGGCATGAATACTCCTTTGTCGTGGCAAAACTGTCCTATTATAGGAAGGTGCAGCAAAAGAGCAAGCCGTCCTGACGCCTTCTGTCTGAGAAGCGGCTCGTTTCGACTTCTGCGAGTTGGCTGAGATGACTGGTCGTCGGTCGCAGGCGGATGTGCTATCATGGCGCGAAACTTGTTTGAGCTGATAGCGGAGAATGTGGCGAGGGTGGGGAATGGCAACTGTGTGGCGTGGCCCGGCTGAACGTCCAGTCGGCTACACGAGACTCCTGTGGAAGAATGGGGAGTACCGCAAACTCTGGCTCGCTCAGGTTGTCAGCAACCTGGGTGATTGGTTTAACAATATTGCTGTGCTGGCGCTGGTCTGGGGCTTGACCGGCTCCGGTCTGGCGACGGGCCTCGTCATCGCAGCCAGCCAGCTCCCGATGGTCCTGCTCACGCCTATCAGTGGGGTTGTGCTCGACCGGCTCAACCGGAAGAAAGTGATGGTCGCGGCGGACTTGATCCGGGCAGTGTTGGCCCTGGGATTCTTGTTGATCCGGACACCCGGTGACATCTGGATGGCCTACTTCTTCAGTGCTGCCTTGATTGCGGTCTCGGCCTTCTTTCAGCCCGCGGTCAACGCGATCATCCCCCAGATCACGACCCGCCGGGAGCTCATTGCCGCCAACGGTTTAAGTAATGCCACCTTTGGTCTCATGATGGCGGTCGGAGCGGCCCTCGGCGGGGTCGTGAGCGGTTGGCTTGGACCGCAGGCGGCCTTCGTCATCAACTCACTGAGCTATCTCATGAGTGCGGGGCTGGTTTGGAGCCTGATGGGGACACTCTCGGCGCAGCGTCCGCTGGGGCACCGGACCACGTCGAGCGATGTCTGGCGCGAATTCCTCGAAGGACTTCGCTACGCCCGCAGGCGCCCGGAGGTACTGGCAATGTTGGTGGTGAAGATGGGCTGGTCGCTGGGCGGCGGAGTGATCGTTCTGCTCACGGTTTTCGCCGAGAAGGTGTTTCGCGCCGGTAACAGTGGCATTGGCTGGCTCTACACCGCGCGCGGGCTCGGCATCATTCTCGGCCCAGCCCTGATTCGCTCCTGGGTCGGCAACGATTTTGGCCGGATCCGGCGTACGATCCCGCTGGCTTATCTGCTGAGCGGCCTGTTTTACCTCGCCTTTAGCCAGGCGCCTAGCCTGTGGGTCGCGTTTGCCGTCGTGATGCTGGCTCATTTTGGGGGTGGCATTACCTGGACCTTGAGCAGCACAGTCCTCCAACAGATCGTGCCGAACGAACTGCGGGGGCGTCTCTTTTCGGTGGACAATACCCTGGTTGTCACAACGAGCGCGCTCAGCACCCTTCTGGTCGGTTGGCTGGCTGAAATGTTGAGCCCGCGCCTGGCCGCCGCCCTCGCCGCGCTGGTTTTCTTGGGCTACACTGTTCTGTGGGCGGGGGCCGTGGCGTGGAGCCGGCGACATCATCCCGAGGCGTGGGACGAGGCCGAAGTGGAGACGGTCGAACATACTCTCTCGGCCCCACAGCGAGTGCCCGGCCCCTGAGACGGGGTGAAGGCTGCGGGTTGCAGGTTGGTCGGGCGGATCGAGGACCGGCTTTCAGCTCTCAACTTTTCGGCCGAGGACGCTGCGAGCAGTATGCAGTGTAATGAGGAGGCACTGATGGAAAAGATCGGGCTGGTCCAGTCTCACGGGTCTCTGGCCTGGATCGAGGGCAACGAGCATCTCATCACCGTCGATACCGGCTCCGACGTTGCCGCCGGTGAGCCGTACAAGGGCTCAACGCTGCAGGCGCTCGACCAAAGCGTCGCAGGGATTGGCAAGCCGGTCGCCTCTATCTTCCTCACCCACCACCACTGGGACCACACCGCCAATCTGCCGTTGCTTCTGGAGCGCTGGCCCCAGGCCGAGGTCATCGCGCACGAGGCCAGCCCGGTTGCAGAGGTCACGCGACGCATTGCCGCCGACGAGACCCTCGACTTGAGCGGTGTGATGATCGAGGTGCTGACGACGCCCGGCCACAGCGAGCCTGGCGACGACTTGAGCTTCTGGCTTCCCAGCGAGCGCTTCCTGTTCTGTGGCGACCTGGCCCAACCGCAAGGGCCGAGCTATGCCCTGAGCACCGGTCCCTCCCCCGTGCCTTTCTTCCACCATGGCACCGCGTACCTGCAGAGCCTCGAACGGTTGATGGCCTTCAACATCAATGCTATGCGCACCGGCCATGGCGACCTCCTCGGTCCGGAGCAGGCTCGCCAGTGGCTGCGCGTCACCTACACCACGGTCAACCGCATGGGTGGGCTCGCCATCGAGGCGGTCGAAAAGTACCCCGACAAATCGGCAGACTGGCTTTGCGAGTGGGTCTACGACCGCATCGCGGACGAGCGTCACTTCAAATTCAGGGCTGCTGAGGCGCGCAAGAAGGCCATGACCTATCCCGAGAGCGGCCTCAGCGATTACGAACTCTTCGATAAGCCCGGCCTCCTCTACTGGGTCGAGCAGGCGATGAGCTAGAGCGCCGGTCAAGTAGTCACCGAGACGATTGCAAAGCACCCTGTGAAGGCGCTTTCAGGTTCGTAGGGGCGCACGGCCGTGC